>DATJJH010000075.1:0-8770 GCA_035492395.1 Trinickia sp.
GGTGAAGTTGTTGAGCGCGAACGAATACAGCGCCAGCACGGCGGCCCGGTGCGCGTCGACCCGCGTGGGGCGCGCGGGCAGCGTCGTATCGAACAGCCCGAGAAACTCCACTTCATCGCCGTGACGGATCAGTTGCGTCGCCATCTCATAGGCGATCAACCCGCCGAAAGACCAACCGGCAACGCGGTAGCGCCCCGTCGGCTGGATCTGCTTCATCATCGCGACGAAACGCGCGGCAATCGCCTCCAGCGTGCGCGGTGCTGCGACGCCGAGCCGGGTCGGCGGCAAGCCGTAGACGGGAATGTCGGCGTCGATGTGCGCCGCAAGGTGACCGAAGTACCAGGAATACCCCTGCAGCGTATGCGTGAGGAACAAGGGGCTTTGCGTACCGGAGGTGTTGAACGCCACGAATTCCGAATCCGCGGCGCCGCCTTCGTTGCCGCTCGGCGCGCCGGCGTTCGACCTTGCCTGCTCGGCTTGGAGATGGGCTGCGAGCGCATGGACGCTGCGTGTGTCGAAGATGCTCCGCACGGTCAATCTTGCCTGCAACGCGTTGCTCAGGCGTGCCGCGACCTTCGCCGCCGACAGCGAATCTCCGCCCAGCGCGAAGAAATTGTCGTGCCGCCCTAGGAGATCGATGCCGAGCGCTTCGCGCCAGATGCGCGCGATCGTTTCCTCTAATGCGCCTTGCGGCGCATCGTCGGCATTCCTATCGAGAGGTAATTGCATAGTGCCGATATCGGCCGCCGCCAGCGCGAGGCGGTTCAGCTTTCCATTGGGCAAACGCGGCAACGCGTCGAGGGCGATGAACCGGCTCGGCACCATATGCGCGGGCAGGCGTGCCTCCAGCCACGCATGCAAGGCGTTGGCGCCCAAGCGCGCCCCCTGCCGCGGGACGTAAAAAGCAATCAGCTGCGCGGATTCATCGCTCGCACGCCCCACGGCGGCGCCGGCCGCGACATCGGGGTGCGCAGTCAGCGCTTGTTCGACGGCCGGCAGCTCGACCCGCTGGCCTCGCACCTTGATTTGGAAGTCCTCACGCCCCAGGTGGAGCAACCGGCCGTCGGGCAGCCATCGACCCAGGTCGCCCGTCCTCAGCATCCGCGCACCATTCGGGTGTCGGACGAAGCGTTCGACGGTCAAATCCGGCCTGTTCCAGTACCCTGGCCCAACGCTCGGGCCTTCGACGAAAATCTTGCCGACTGCGCCGACGGGAACGGGTCGTAATGCATCATCGAGCAAATGGACGCCGCAGTTGGCGATGGGTCGGCCCGAGGGAACGATGGCGGTTTCGCCGGTCAAGTCGTCACCCGACGCGTAGCAGATGTCGTTCAGTTCGGTGCAGCCGTAGTTGTTGTGCAGCCGCGCGTTCGGCAAGGCCGCCGCGAAGCGTTCGCGCAGCTGGCGACTCAACGGCTCGCCGGCCGTGGTCACGTGGCGCAAGCTCGTGAGTTGATCGGCGAAGTCGAGCAAGACGGCCAAATGGGACGGCACGAGATTCAGGCGCGTGATTCCATGCGCACGCACCGCGTTCGCGAAAGCGCTGGCGTCCTTGACCACAGGGTCCGCGAAGATGACTTGAGGCACGCCCACGAGCAACCCGGACAACATTTCCTTGATCGACGGTACGAACGACATCGACGTCTTCTGCGCGACCCATTCGTCGTTGTCGAACGGCGTGCGCTCCCAGAGCGCTTGCAAGCCGTTGAGCAGTTGCCGATGTTCGACAACCACACCTTTGGGCTCGCCGGTCGAACCGGAGGTGTAAGCGATATATGCAACGTCGTCGGGGCGTGCCCTCGTCGGTTCGAACGGCGGCGCATGCCGCCCGGGTGCGCCGGCCGGTTCGACGTCGAGCAGCGCGACGTGCTCGTGCTCCAAATGAGGCGAGCCGGCCAGCTCGCGCGTGGTGACCACGATCGCCGGCTGCGCGTCGCGCAGCGTGCGCATGACGTAGTTCGCCGGATAGGAAGGATCGACGGGTACGTAGGGGCAGTTCAGCTTGAAGCACGCGAGCACGGCCGCCAGGCACTCGATGGAGCGCGGATAGTGTATGGCGACGCGCATGCCTGCCTCGATACCGCGACGCCGCAACAGTTGAGCGATGCCGTTCGCCCGGCTTTCCAGCTCTGCATAGCTGACGCGGCGCTGTTCGAAGACGCACGCCAAGGCGTCCGGCCGAAGCGCCGCTTGCCGTGCGAAGCGTTCGGCGATACTCGTTTCTTCGAACGCACGGCGTGCGCCTTGAGTTCGATCGATGAACGCATCTTCCGCTTTGGTCATGGCGCTCAACGCCGAGAGCGGTGCGTCAGGCGTCTGCGCCATACGTTCGAGGATCTCGAACCATACGTCGAGCATCAGTTCGATCTGGCCGAGCGCAAACATCGAGCGATCGAAGTTGGCCACGATCTCCAGATTGGCGTCGTCCCCGAATATCTCCAGGTCGAGCGCCGATTGTGCGACGCGCTCGATATTCTCGGGCATCAGCTCGACCGTAAGCGTGTCGTCCCACGGGCCCATATCGACGGGCGGCACGTTCTGATGGCGCAGCATGACGGGCACCGGCGACCGGCCATCGGTCTGCCGCAGTTCAGGCACGAGTGCGAGCATCCGCTCGAACGGCAGTGCTTGATGCTCGAGCGCGCCCAGCACCACCTCTCGCGCACGATCGATCGATGCCGCGGCTGTGGGATCGCCGGAGACATCGAGGCGAAGCGGCAGAATATTGACGAAAAAGCCAATCAACGGCTCTAGCCGCGGGTCGTCGCGCCCGGCCGTGGTCGTGCCGATGCACAGATCCTCGCGGCCGGTTTGGCGTCGGCATACAAGCGCCAGTCCAACGAGGAACACGGTGAAAAGACTCGCGCCGCGTGAGCGGCCGAGGGCGCCGATCATCCTGCCGAGTGCGTGCGGTACGGTGCGCCGCACGATGCCGAGTGCTCCATGCCCGGCGCCGGCCGGTGCGTCGCAAGTCCCGAAATCGATCGGTTCGCTGTATCCCGATAGCACGCGTTTCCAGTAGGCGGCTTCCCTGTCCAAGTTGCGCCGCCGCTGCCAAGCGGCGTGATCGGCATACTGCACTGTGAGCGCAGGTAGCTTCGAAGCCGCGCTGACTCCGTTCGCATGCGCCATGTATAGCGTGCGCAAGTCGGCCAGGAGCACGCTCATCGACCACCCATCGGACACGATGTGATGCATGACGAGCGATATGACGTGTTGTGTCGGCGCGATGCGCAACACCCGTACGCGCAGCAGCGGCCCGCGCGCCAAATCGAACACGATGTCCGACACCCGGTTCAGCGTGGCCTCCAGTTCACCGGGCTGAACCTGGATGAGCGCGAAGTCGGCTATTGCTTGGTCGTCGACGAACTGCGACGGAACATCATCGCCCGCTGCGATATCGAAGCGCGTCCGCAACGGTTCGTGGCGCGCGACGAGCGAATCGAACGCGGCTTGCAGGGCCGGCAGCGACAGCGGACCCTGAACGCGCAACGCCCCGTGCATGTTATAGGCGCGCCCGCCGTCACGCTGCGCAATGAGCCACAGCCGCTCCTGCACGAAGGAAAGCGGCAACGCGTGGGCTCTATCGATCGGGGAAATCGCAGCGAGCTGGGTTTCTTCCTTGGCCGGGATCGCTTCGCGCGCCGATAAGCGTTCTGCAAGCGCGGCCAAATCCTTGGATTCGAACAACGCGCGCAGCGTGGCCGAATCGCCGAACGTTTGACGCAGCCGGCCAATCGCGCGGACGGCAAGCAGAGAATGCCCGCCAAGCGCAAAGAAGTTGTCGTGTCGGCCCACGCGCGATACCCGCAGCAATTCCGCCCAGATCCGCGCGAGCAACGGCTCGACTTCGCCGAGCGGCTCCGCATAGGTCGCGTGAGCAAATGCCGCAAGATCCGGTGCCGGCAGTGCGCGTCGATCGAGCTTACCGTTCGGCGTGAGCGGCATGCGCTCGAGCGCGACGAAAGCCGACGGCACCATGTATTCCGGTAGCGCGTCCCGCAGCCGAGCCCGCAGCGCATCGGTGTCGTGCGGCTGGCCCGTGTAATAGGCAATCAGCCGCTTGTCCCCCGCGGCATCGTCGCGCGCGAGTACCACCGCATCGCTCAAGCCGTACTCGGCAAGCTTCGCCTCGATTTCCCCCGGTTCGACACGGAACCCGCGAATCTTCACTTGTGCGTCGTTTCGGCCGAGAAATTCGATGTCGCCGTCGGGCCGATACCGTCCCAAGTCGCCGGTGCGATACATGCGCGCGTCAAGCGCATCGGAAAACGGATCCGGCACGAACCGTTCGGAAGTCAGGGCGTCCAGATTGAGGTACCCTGCCGCAACACCCTCTCCCCCCACGTGAATTTCCCCGGGTACGCCCAGGGGCGTCGGCTGTCCCGCCGCATCGAGCAGATAGACGCGCGTGTTCGAAATCGGCCGTCCGATCGGAAGCACGGGATCGTCCGCGTCCCAGGCGTCGAGCGCGTAGGTGGTCGAGAACGTCGTCGATTCCGTCGGGCCGTAGCAATGGATGAAATGCCGCGGCGCTCTGCGGCGAACGATGCGCCGAATGGCCTGAATGTCGGCCGCATCGCCGCCCGTCAGCAGATAGCGCAAGCCGCCGAAGACAGGGGCGAGCGCATCGGCGTAGGCGCTGAGCAAGCCCGTCACCAGATGCAGGACGTTGACGCGCTCCGCTTGCACCATCGAAGCGAGGTCGGCGCCCGACAGCAGGATATCTTGCGGGACGACCACGACACAGGCGCCGTTGAGCAACGCGCCCCACACTTCCATCGTGCTGGCGTCGAACGCCGGGTTCGACGTGAATGCGATGCGATCGCCCGGGCCGAAATCGGCATATCCGTTGTTCAGCGCCAACCGATTGATTCCACGGTGCCGAACGACCACGCCCTTGGGTTGTCCCGTCGACCCCGACGTGTACATCACATAAGCGGGCGCGCCCGCATCGCCATTCATTGGCGGGTCACCCGGACGCTCGTCTGCCGCGATCAAGCCGGCTTTATCGCTGGACAGCATGTCGACGTCGATGTCGAAGCGCTCGAGTGCGAGATCAGGGGGCGACACATGTTGTGCAGTCGTCACGAGTCGCGATGCACCGCTGTCTTCGAGCATGTAAGCCTGACGTTGCGCCGGGGCGTTCGAATCGAGCGGCACGTACGTCGCCCCGCACTTCAGAATCGCCAGTTCCGCGACGATGAGCGCGGCAGATCGATCGAGCAGCACGCCGATGCGTTCCCCCCGCCGCACCCCGGCGCGAAGCAGGCGTCGGGCGACGGCATTCGCGTGTGCATTCAATTGTGCATAAGTGATCGTGTCGCCACGCTCCACGATGGCCGGGGCGTCGGGAGCGCGCAGCGCATGCGCCTCGAACAATGCCGGCACCGCAGCCTCGCGGGGGAACGGACGGTCCGTATCGTTCCACGTTTCCAGCAAACGGCGCCGCTCCTCAGGCCCGAGCATGGGCAGTCGATGGACGGGCGTATCGGGCGCATGCTCGAGGGCATCGGCGAGGCTGCGCAGCGTTTGATGCACATACTCGCAAACGCGCGCGGCGTCGAACCGATCGTCGATTTGGACCGTGAGCGAAAAGCCGTCGCCAAGGTCGTCGACGCTCAGCGCGCACGGGTAGTTGGTGCGCTCCTCCCCGTCCAAAATCTGGATGCCTTTCCATCCGTCGGCCTCGTCCGCGGCTGCGGCCGGTCGTCGCGCGCTGTGGCGGAAGTTGAACAACGCGCTGAACAGCGGTGTCGGCGCGGCTATGCTGCTGCACCGCTGAGCGAGCGCCAACGTGGCATGTTCGTGACCGAGCAAGCCTGACAGCGCGCCGTGCGTCGCCAGCAATGCGTCACGCGACCCAACGGCGCCCACGCGTAGACGAATCGGCAGCGTATTGATGAACAGGCCTAGCGCTCGCTCCGCGCCTTCGGCGGCCTGCCAGCGCCCTAGCAGGACCGTCCCGAATACGACGTCTTCACGGCCCGACACCTTACCCAGGACGTGAGCCCAGGCCAGATGAAAGAGGCTCGCGGCACTGACGCCCATGCCTTTGGACAGCTTGCGCAGGCGATGCGATAGTGCGGCGTCGAGTTCGTACCGCGCTTGCGCGATCGTGTCGCCGCCCTCTCGAACGTCGACGAGCCCATACGGCAGTGTGGGTTCATCGACATCGCCCAGCATCTGCGAGAAGAACGACTCATGCTCGCGTTCGGCGAGCCCAGCGCGCGTCTGCGCAATGTACGCGCGGAACGACGCCGGCGCCGGCAACGTGTGCCATCGTCCCTGTAGATGCGCCTGCACGTCCTGCAGCAGCACGTCGATGCCCGTGTGATCGAGCACGATGTGATGGAACAGCAGAACCAGCAGCCAACGCCCGTTTGACGCGTCATGCGCGATATGCACCTGCATGAGCGGCGCCAGCCGGATGTCGAGCCGATAGTGGCGCGGGTCGAAGCGTTGGGACAGCTGCGCATACGCGTCGCCGATGCTTGGGTCGACCGGGGCTTCCCGTACCGGGAGTTCGGCGGCGCGAAGCACGACTTGCACGGGCTCGCGCAGCCCTTCCCAGACGATCGCCGTGCGCAGGACATCGTGCCGTTCCACGCAGGCTTGAAGGGCCGCGATGAACCCATCCAAAGCCGAGCGACTGTCGAACGACATTCGGCTGCGCAGCAGGTATGCGTCGCCGCGATCGGAGGCGAGATGGTGGTAGAGAACGCCTTCTTGCAGCGCGGCCAACGGATAGATGTCCTGCACGTTGGGCGCCCCGCCCGGCACGCTGGACACGATCGATTCGATCTCCCCTTCGCTCAAATCGACGAGCGTCAGCATGTCGGGCGTCAGACGGTGTGCCCCGTGGGGGATCAAGTTCGGCGGCGCGGCGGCGCTAGTCGTCTGGGTGGCGGCTCGCGCGACCGCCGCGACGGTCGGCATCGCGAACAGCGTTTGAACGTCGGCTTTCAAGCCTGCGCGGCGCATGCGTTCGACCAGCCGCACGGCCAGCAGCGAATGTCCGCCGAGCTCAAAGAAGTTGTCGTCGCGGCCAACGCGCTCGACGCCGAGCAACTCGGCCCATATTCGCGCCAGCGTGTGTTCCGTCTCGCCGATCGGCGCGATAGGGTCATGCGTGCGCGGCGCGCTCGCATCCGGCGCCGGCAGCGCTTTGCGGTCAAGTTTTCCGTTTGCCGTCAGCGGCAACGAATCCACGCGCACGAATGCAGCCGGCGCCATATGCGCCGGTAGATCGCGCGCGGCGGCCGCGCTTAGCGCGGCGGTCATGCCGGAAGCGCCGCTCACGTCATCGACATCACGTAGGTCGCCGGCGGCGGCACCGGGCGAACACGTGTAGTACGCCACGAGCAGCTTTTCGCCGGAGGGGTTCTCTCTCGCAATGACGGCGACCGATCGAATCCCGTTCACGGACGACAAAACGGCTTCGATCTCCCCAGGTTCGATACGAACGCCGCGAATCTTCACCTGGTCGTCGTTGCGGCCCAGGTATTCGATGTTGCCGTCGGGCAGCCATCGGCCGAGATCGCCCGTGCGGTACATACGCGAGGACGGGTCCGTGTCGAATGGATCGCGCACGAACTTTTCCGCCGTCAGCTGCGGACGGTTCAAGTAACCTCGAGCGACTTGCGCCCCGCCGATATGGATCTCGCCGGGCACGCCGATCGGCGCCGGCTGGCCTCTTCGATCGAGAATGTAGATGCGCACGTTCGCGATCGGCTTGCCGATGTGCAGTGTCGCATCGTCGACGTACAACGCACCCGAGGTTGCGACGACCGTCGCCTCGGTCGGGCCGTAGTTGTTCACTAGCGCTTGGTTGCGCCCCATGCCTTCGGGCCAGCGCGTCAATCGGTCGCCGCCGATCAGCACCGCGCGCGCGTGCGCGTTGGCGCGCTCGGTTGCGTAGGCCAGTTCGGCCAGCGGCGTCACAAGGAAGCCAACGTCGACCTCCTGCGCATGCCACCATGCCAGCAGCCGTTCAGGATCGCGCGCCGCCGAGGCCGGCGGCAGCAGCAGCGAGGCACCGCTGCAAAGCGCCGGCCAAATCTCCCATGCGGCCGCATCGAAACCCACGCCCGCCATGGCCGTCGTGCGTTGGGCCGGCGCGAGCGAGAACGCGTCGCAGTGCCAGCGCACGAGGTTGACGAGGTGGCGGTGCTCGACCATCACGCCCTTGGGCTGCCCTGTGGAACCCGAGGTGTAAATGACGTAAGCGAGGTGTTGCGCTTCGGCTGGAGCGACGGCAGGCCTGCCACGATCCGTCTGGCGTTCGCCTACGTCGATGGTGGGCGTCGATACGCCATCGAATAGCGTCGATGTAACGTCATGAATCAACAACGCAACGGGCGCGCTGTCCTCGAGCAGGTAGCGCAAACGCTCGGGCGGGTAGCTGGGATCCAGCGGCACATAGGCCGCGCCCGCTTTCAAGACCGCGAGCAATGCCACGATCATGTCGAAACTTCGTTGGACGCAAACGGCCACACGCGTATCGGGCGCAGCCCCCAATGCGATGAGACGGTGTGCGAGCGCAGCGGCACGGGCGTCGAGCGTTCGATAGCTGTACTGCTCGTTGCCTTGCACGATCGCTATGGCATCGGGCGTACGAGCCGCTTGGCGCTCGAACAGCGCATGGACGGTATCGCCAGCCGGATAAGCGACTGCGGTAGCGTTGAACGTTTCAAACAACTGGCGCCGTTCACGCGTGGGCATAATGGTCAGCGAATGCATCGGCGTATGCGGCGCGTGTTCCAGCGCG
>DATJJH010000076.1:0-20488 GCA_035492395.1 Trinickia sp.
CGATTTCGCCTACTTCGGGATGATCGGCTCGAAAACCAAGCGCGTGAAATTCGAACGCCGATTGATCGAGCGCGGCGTCGCCCCGGAGCGATTGCACGAGATGGTGTGTCCCATCGGCGTAACCGGCATCGTCGACAAGGCCCCGGCGTCGATCGCCGTGGCCGTCTGCGCGCAGCTGATGCAGGTGAGCGCGCGCGAAGCGGGTACGGCGCGCCGAGCGCCATCGATCCCGACCTTTTTCCCGGCGCTCGCATAACGGCGGGCTGCCGCCTGCCGCATCGGCGTTTTATCGCTTCCCGGCCTTCTTTCCCTCGATTCGCGTGGCTTGCCTGCAGCATTTTCCGGCGGCATCCCGTATGCTGCTCGGCGATGCGTCAGTGCAACGCGTGTCCGCCCCTTCGAGCGAGGCGTCCGCTCGACGGCGCGGGCCCGCGCTCCGTAGGCCCGCGCGCCCCCCGGCGCGCCAACCGACCGAGGAACCCGTCATGAGCCGTTTGTTCGAGCCGATGTCGATCGGCGAGCTTGCGTTATCCAACCGCATCGTGATCGCCCCGATGTGCCAGTATTCGGCCGAAAGCGGCAACGCCACGGATTGGCACATGATCCACCTGGGCCATCTTTCCTTGTCCGGGGCAGGGATGCTCATTCTCGAGGCCACCGCCGTGTCGCCGGAAGGCCGCATTTCGGCGGGCGATCTTGGCCTGTATTCGGACGCCAACGAAACGGCGCTCGCGCGCGTGCTCAAAGCCGTGCGGACCTATTCGCCGATCGCCGTGGCGGTGCAGCTCGCCCATGCGGGGCGCAAGGGATCGAGCCAGGCGCCGTGGGACGGCGGCGCGCAGATCCGCTCGAACGCGCCGCTCGGCTGGAAGACGGTCGCGCCCTCGGCCGTGCCGCATGCGAAGGACGAGGAGCCGCCCGTCATGCTCGATCGGGCCGGGCTCGACAAGGTACGCGACGACTTCGTGGCCGCCGCGCTGCGGGCGGCCCGGCTCGGCATCGACGGCATCGAGATCCATGCTGCGCATGGGTACTTGCTGCATCAGTTTTTGTCGCCCATCGCCAATCGCCGCGAAGACGAGTACGGCGGCAGCTTGGAAAACCGCATGCGCTTTCCGATCGAAGTGTTCGACGCCGTGCGCGCCGCGTTTCCGGCCGAGCGCCCCGTTTGGGCCCGCATTTCCGCCACGGATTGGGTGCCGGGCGGGTGGGACGTAGAAGGCACGGTGGCGCTGTCCAAGGCGCTAAAAGCGCGCGGATGCGCGGCGATCCACGTGACGACGGGGGGTGTTTCGCCCGAACAGGCCATCAAACTCGGCCCCGGCTACCAAGTGCCGTACGCGCAGCGCGTCAAAGCCGACGTCGGCCTGCCGACGATTGCGGTGGGGCTCATCACCGACCCCGAGCAGGCGGAGGCGATCATCGAAAACGGCGAGGCGGATGCGGTGTCGCTCGCCCGCGCGATGCTCTACGATCCGCGCTGGCCGTGGCATGCGGCCGCGCGGCTGGGCTCGCAGGTGCATGCGCCCAAGCAGTATTGGCGCTCGCAGCCGCGCGAATACAAGGATCTGTTTCTCGGCGCCGGGTTCGCCCAGCGGTGACGATGTCGGACGATCAGCCCCCCTCCCGCAAATCGCGGCTGCCCCGCATGCCGAAGGTGTCGCGCATGCTGCTCACGCCGCGGCCCTCGCGTTTCGTCGCGCGCGTCATCGCCGTGTCCTGGCGCGATTTGGCGGTGTCGATGGGCCCGATCGTGCTGATTTCGGCCGCGGCGATTTGGCTCGCGATTCGGCTGATCCAGCCCGCGCCGCCCAATACCCTGACGATTACAGCCGGACCGCCCGGCAGCTCCTTTTGGAATTCGGCGCAACGCTATAAGACGATCCTCGCGCGCAACGGCATCACGCTGAAGGTGCTGCCTTCGGCCGGCTCGCTCGAAAACCTGGAACGCTTGTCCGATCCGAAGGCTTCCGTCGACGTCGGGTTCGTGCAGAGCGGCGTGACGCTCGTCGCGGCGGCTGCATCGGAGGCGAGGGCGGCGAGTGCGGCAACTGCGGCAAGCGGGGCTGCCGCGCCACGTCCGGGCAAGGCATCGGCGTCCGCGTCCGCGTCCGCGTCGGCCTCGGGATCGGCATCGGCATCGCTGCCTCCGGGCGCGTCGCAGCCGGCCTCGGGCGACCCGGCGGCCGCGCCGCTCGTCTCGCTCGGCAGCGTGTCGTACGTGCCGCTCGTGATCTTTTACGAAGGGCGCGAGCGCTCGCGCTTGTCAGGGTTCGCGGGCAAGCGGATCGCGATCGGCCCCGAGGGCAGCGGTACGCGCGCGCTGGCCCTCGCGCTGCTCAAGGCGAACGGCATCGAGCCCGGCGGCGACACGACGCTGCTGCCGCTGACGGGCGAAGCCGCGGCGCACGCGTTGACGGCGCACGAGATCGACGCGGCCTTTCTCGCGGGCGATTCGGCGCAGCCGCCCGTGATGGCGGGGTTGCTGCGCACGCCGGGGGTGCGGTTGTTCTCGTTCTCGCAGGCGCACGCCTACGCGCGCCGCTTCCCGTACCTCACCGATGTCGAGGTGCCGATGGGCGCGTTCGACCTCGGCAAGAACCTGCCGCCCGCGCCCGTTCATACGGTTGCGCCGACGGCCGAACTCGTGGCGCGCGATTCGCTGCATCCGGCGCTGTCCGACCTGCTGATCGAAGCGGCCAAGCAAGTGCACGGCCGCGCGAGCTTGCTGCAGAACGCCGGCGAATTTCCGTCGCCGGTCATGCACGATTTTCCGATCAGCGACGACGCGGCGCGCTACTACAAATCGGGCAAGGGCTTCTTGTACCGCGTCCTGCCGTTTTGGCTGGCAAGCCTGGTCGACCGCCTGATCGTGCTCATCGTACCGATCGTCGTCGTGCTGATACCGGGCGCCCGGCTCATTCCGTCGCTCTACGCCTGGCGCGTGAAGTCGCGCATCTATCGATGGTACGGCGCGCTGATCGCGATCGAGCGCTCGGCGCTCGACGAAACGGCGTCGGCCGACGAGCGGGCCGCCTCGCTCGCGAAGCTGGCGGAAATCGAGGGGGCCGTGAACCGGCTCAAGATGCCGCTGGCCTACGCCGATCAGTTCTACGTGCTGCGCGAACATATCGGATTCGTACGGGCGCGGCTCGCCCAAGCATATGACGAGCAAACGCACATCGACGCAGGCGGCGCGTAAGATGCTTCCCATGCGGGCGGCGGTGCGCGAGCGCACCGCCGCCTTGCGCCGAGCAGCAACCGAACCCTCGGAGTCCTTCATGGCCCAATCGATCGACGCGGCGTCGCCGCTGTGGTTCTACGATTTCGTGTCGCCGTTTTCGTATCTGCTGCTCGAGCAGCACGACAAATGGCCGAGCATGCCGTTTTCGTTGGTGCCGGTTTCCGTCTATGCGCTCTATCGGCACTGGGGGCAGCGGCCCGCGGCCGAAGTGCCGCAAAAGCGCTTGTTCGTCCACCGGCACGCGCTGTTTCGGGCCGAGCAACTGGGCATTCCGTTCAAGATGCCCCCGGCTCATCCGTTCGATTCGACGAAGGTGCTGCTGCTCGCCGCCGCCATCGAGGCGGACGTGCCCACGGTCTGTTCGATCTTTCGCTTCATTTGGCGCGACGGGCGCGATCCTTCCACGCCCGACGGTTTCGCCGATCTGTGCCAATTGCTGAATCTGCCGCACGGCGAGCGGCTGATCGAGCATCCCGAAACGAAAGCACGCCTGCAGCGCCACTTCGACGATGCGATCTCGCTCGGCGTATTCGGCGTGCCGACGTTCAGGCTTCATCGGCAATTGTTTTGGGGCGAAGATGCGTTGCCGATGGTGCTGTACTGCGCGCGTTCGCCGGGCTGGCTCGAATCGCCCGAGGTCAAGCGCATCGGCGAATTGCCGACCGGGATAGGCTCGTGACTCAGCCGACGCGCCGCGAGCCGTCGATCGACGCCGATACCGATACCGATATCGAGCGCAACACCGAGGCGCTCGATATCTGGCTGCTGCGCGTGCTGCGTACGCTCTTGACCGAGCGCAGCGTGACGCAGGCCGCCCTGCGGCTCAATCAAACGCAGCCGGCGATCAGCACGGCGCTGCGCAAGCTGCGCGAGGCGCTTGGCGATCCGATCCTCGTGCGCGGCAAGACGGGCATGGTGCCGACCGAGTTCGGACAATCGCTGCTCGGGCCCGCGCAACGGGCGTTGCGCGACGTCGACTTCGTCGCTACGCCGCACGGCAACTTCGACCCCGAGGCGACGCGGCGTACGTTTCGGATCGCGGCGCCCGACTACTTGAACGATTTCTTCATGCCGACGCTGATCGCGCGTTTTCGCGAGGCGGCGCCCCAGGCTCGGCTCGAGATCGATTCGCTCAATCCCGCCCTCGATCATGCCGCGGCGCTCCAGGCGGGCGAGCTCGACCTCGTCGTGGGCAACTGGCCGAAGCCCGATCCGCGCTTCGCGCGCAGCGACCTTTTCAGCGACACGGTGGTTTGCCTCGTGCGCGCCGAGCATCCGCTCTCGCAGGGGCCGCTCACGCGCGAGGCCTATCTGGCCGCGGCGCATCTCGCGCCGACGCCCTACAGCGGCGCGCGGCGCAACGCGATCGAAATAGGTTTGGCGAAGGCAGGCGCCACGCGGCGCATCGTCACCACGCTGCCGTATTTCGGGCTCGTGCCGCAGGTGCTGCTGCGCTCCGACTTGATCTTCACGACGACGCGGCGCTTCGCCACGCACTACGCGCGGATGCTGCCGCTGGCCGTGCTGGAGGCGCCCATCCCGTTTCCGCGCATCAAGTGCTATCAGCTCTGGCAGCCGCAGCCGGACCGGCCGCACGATATCGCCTGGCTGCGCGCGCTCGTCGACCAAGTGTCCGCGCAGTTGACCGCGCCCGCCCGGCGCGCCTGACGCGGTTCATCGCTGCCGTGCTCGCCGTCGCTCGGCGACCCGGTATTCCGTGGGCGAAATCGAAAGCCGTTTGCGGAACATTTTCGCGAGCCCATCGCCGCTGCCCACGCCGCAGCGCCGCGCGATCTTATCGACGGGCAGATCGGTCGCGACGAGCAGCAGGCAACTCGCGTCTAGCCGCGCGCGCAGCAAATACTCCGATGGCGTGATGCCGATTTGCGATTTAAAGCGGCGCAGAAAACTGCGCTCGCTCATGGCCGCGACCTCGGCCGCCTTGGCCACCGAAATCGGCTGCCCGTAGTTTTCGCGTATCCATCGCGCAGCGGTGTCGATTTTTTCGCGCGTGCCGCCCTCGTCGAGTTCGCCCAAGACGGCGCCGAGGCGTCGCCACGCGCCGGGCGTCGATCGCTCCGCGATCTCGCGCGCCGCCTGGGCGCCGCGGTCGCGCTTCACGATCGACAAGGCGGCCGCGATGGGACCGAGCGGGTCGTCGAGCGCGACGGCGTGCTCGACCGGCGTCTTGCCCGGTGCTGCGCCGGACGCGGCGAGCGCAGCGACGAGTGCCGGCATGGCGGATGTGGCGGATGGGGCGGATGTGGCGGATGCGGCGGATGCGGCAGGTGCGCCAGGGGCTGCCGGCGCGGAGGGCATCTCATGGGCGGCGGGCGTTGCGGCGGATGCATTCGAGTCCCCGTTGGAAGCGGCCGCCGCCGCTGCGATTGCACCGCCCTCGCCGATGGCCTTGACGAGTCGCGTGCGCTGCATCAGCGCGCACAGACGGCGCACGAACGATTCGTCGGTCGAAACACGCGCCGCGCCGCTGCCGCCGGGGATGAACAGCGCATGCAGGCCGGTGCTTGCATAGGCGTCGAGGTTGTCCGACCAGACGCGCATCGTGGCGCTGCTCGCAATGCTGCCGCCCGTACCCGAGACGACGATGAGCGTATAGGGTTCCGGCAATTCGCGCGCGGGCGGAGGGGGATGCTGCACGGGGGGCGGACCGGCTGGATTCGGCGCATCCGTGCCCGCGTCCGTGTGCGCCGGCGGCGCGGGCGCAACGCGCATGCGTTCGCCTTCGATCTCGTCGGCGAGCCGGAACACTTCCGCGATGGTGCTCGCTTCGACGAGCGAGAACCCATCGAAGACGAGGATAGCGATGCGTTTGGCCATGTGAGCGCAGTCGAGCGACGGCAGGGCGTTCGATGGGGGGGACGACTTCGCGCGGGGGGCAGGCCGGCGTGCGCTTGCGAAGCACGCCGCGCGAGCCCATTGCGTCGCATGGTATGCGCGGGCAGGGCGCCGCGTCGCGATCGAGTCGGAAAAGGGCGAGATGTTGTCAGTTGCCTTCGATACGGTGAAGGGCGAAATATAGGCCGCGTTGCAGCGTTCGCGGACTCATCGAGGGATGTAGCCCGCCGGTGCGGTCACATGGGCCTTGATGACGGATGCATGGGTCGATACGACGTAGATGGGCGACTCGGTCAGCTGCAGTGCGACGCGGCCGTCGGCGTAGGGCAACTCGGCGGCATTGCCCATTTCATCGAAGACGGTGACTTGACCCGACGTGCCGGGCGCGTCTACTGGCCAAGCAAAGGGCGCGCTATACGCGGCGCTGAAGCCTTGTGTCGCGTTCCAATGCGCGTTCTGGTGCGTCCAGAGGGCAGTGACGGCCTTGCCGCCGTTCAGCCGCTGGAAGGCGTATCCGTAGATGCCCGAGGGCGCGTCGCTCAGGTAGCCGAGCGTCGTCGTGCCGTCGACGATACGGGTCATCGCCGCAACCGCCATCGCGGCCGGCTTGGGGCTGATTTCGCTTGCGCCGTAGGCCCCGTTCACATGGCGAAGGTCGAAGAAGAGCCCGTATCCGGGCGGCGATTCGGGTATGTCGGACGAATAGAAGACGTAGGTCATATCGGCGCCTTCGCCGAGCAAGATCAAGTGCGTGCGCGCCACGACGGCGCCCTGCGCGAATAGGACGTTCTGCGTGGGGTAGTCATTCCCGTAGGACGTGCCGAGGTCATAGCTGATGCCCGTTTCGGTGACGAACAGCGTTGCGCCGGGCGCGAGCAGCTTGGTCATTGCGGCGCGCAGCGCGCGCATCGACGCGCCAAGCGCGTTCGCGGCGACGGCGCGATCCGGGTCGGCGGCCAAGCGCTCGGGCGGGTGCGACGGCGACGTTCCCGCATCGTAGTAGCCGTGAATGGAAAGACCGTCGAGATACTTGCCGATGCCGAGCGGCGCGAGCCGCGCGAGCCAGCGGATGTTCTCGCGAACCGATGCGTTGGTCGGACCCATGACGACGGCATGTGGATCGGCTGCGTGGATGGCTTCGTACGTCGCGCGGTAGAGCGCGACGAAGTGCGCGTCGGTATCGCGCCAGGGGAGACCGCCGTCGTAGTCGGGCTCCCAGGTGACCTGATAGTAGTTGTGGGACTGCGCGGGAAAATAGACGGCTCGAATGCGCGCCGAATCGGCGCCGACGCGGCTCAGGTAGCTGCGATAGGCCGCCTCCGATACCGGCGCGTAGCTGTGCGTTGCCTCGCCGGTCGGGCTCGCCCAGCCGGGGATGCCGTCGAGCTGGATCAGCCGCATGATGTCGCCCTGCCTGAAGTACCGCGCGAGCGTGTCCGGTCCCGGGGCGAAGCGGTTCTGCTTCTCGGGCTCCTCGATGTACCAGTTGCGGGTGTCGTTGGCCCACGATAAACCGAGCGCGGTGTAGAGCGGGCGATAGCCGTCGCCGTTGCAGCAGCGCTCGCCGGGGCGCAGATAGTTCGTGCCTTGGCCGCCGAAGCGATGCTGATCTTGATGGGCGTACGTCACGGGCGGCAGCGCGTTCGATACGTCGGGCAACACGCCGAAGGTGGCGATGCCCGCCGGCCGTGTGCCGTGCCGCGGTAGGCGTTGCCCGCCGTGAACGAGCGAAGCCGAGACCGCGAAGTAGCCGGCGCGCGAGGACGTGCAGCGCATGGCGAAGGTGCGCTCGCCGGCAGCGACGGGAAGACGCCCGGCCGCGCGTACGACGTTCCAAGCATCGCGGATGGTCCATTCGGCGGTATCGGCGTGGGTCGTTCGCGTGGAGAACGTCACGGTGAAGGGGGCGCCCAGCGAAAAAGTGCGCGTGCCGTCGCTGCCCGGGGTGTCGACGTCGATGCCGTCGGTTAGGGTCGGGCGGTAAGCCGGTGTACCGGGGCCCGATGGGACCGTGGTGTCCGATGCCAATGGGGAGGAGGCTGCCGATTCCGGCACCGTCGAAGGCGCGGCGCACGCGAGCGTGCCGATTGTCGGCAGCGTGGACGCGCCGCTCAGCGCCGCCGCATCGCTGGTCGCGCCGCTCGGCGCGTTCGAGTCCGCGCGCCCGCATCCGCTCAGCGCGACGCACGCGAGCGTGAGCATTCGAGCGGCGGCGATGGGGACGGTGCGCATGAGAGCGGGTTTGGGCCGATGCGAATTCCGGACTTCATCACGCAAGGCACGCCGCGTCAGTCGCCGATCGAACAGAGCGAACGAATCGAATGCGGCAGGCGCGGCGAAAGCGGCGGTGCGAAGCGGCCGATCACGCTCGCACCGGCCGCCGTTCGCTACTGCCCGACGTATCCCGCCGGTACCGTTACGTTGGCCTTCATGGCAGAAGCATTCGTCGACACGACATAAATGGGCGACTCGGTCAGCGTCAGCTTCACTTGCCCGTTGCTGTACGGAAACTGCGCCGCATTGCCCATCGCATCGAGCACGGTGACTTGCCCCGACGTGCCGGCCGTGTCCACTTGCAAGGCATAGGGCACGCTATACGTTTCGCTGAAGCCCGAACTCGCGCTCCAATGCGCGTTGTCGTGCGTCCAAAGCGCCGTGACGATCTTGCCGCCGTTCAAACGCTGGAACGCATAGCCGTAGACGCCAGCCGGCACGTTGTTCAGATAGCCGAGCGTCGTGGCGCCGTCGACGATGCGCGTCATCGCGGCCACTTCCATCGCGGCCGGCTTCGGGCTGATGTTGCTCGCGCCGTAGGTACCGCTCGCATGATCGAGATCGAAGAACATGCCATAGCCGGGCGGCGAATCGGGCGTGTCCGACGCATAGAAGACGTAAGTCATGTCGGCGCCTTCACCGAGCAGGATCAAATGCGATCGGGCGACGACGGCGCCGTGCGCGAACAGCACGTTCGGCGTCGGATAGTTCGCGCCGTACGAGGTGCCGCTGTCGTAGCTGATGCCGGTTTCGGTCGCGAAGAGCTTGGCCCCAGGCTTGAGCGTTTGCATCATCGTGGCGCGCAGTTCGCGCATCGAAGCGGGCAGCGCGTTGGCCGCGGTGGCCGGATCGGGGTCGGTCGCGAGCCGCTCGGGCGGGTGCGAGGGCGACGTACCCGCATCGTAGTAGCCGTGAATCGTCAGACCGTCGAGGTACTGCCCGATGCCGAGCGGCGCGAGCCGCTTGAGCCAAGCCGTATTCGTGCGCACCATCGCCGCGGTCACGCCCATGACGACGGCGTTCGGATCGGTCGAATGCAGGCCCTTGTAGGCGGCTTGATACATCGCGACGAAGTTGGCGTCGGTGTCGGCCCACTGCGTCGGGCCGCCGCCGTCCGGCTCCCACGTGATCTGATAGTAGTTGCTCGATTGCGTGGGAAAGTACGCCGCGCGAATCTGCGCCGCGTCGGTGCCGACGTGGCTTGCGTAGTCCTGAAACGCCGACTCGCTCTTCGGTGCATACCCTTCGGTTTGCGCGCCGGTGGGGCTGGCCCAGGCCGGAATGCCGTCGAGCTGAATGAGCCGCATGATGTCGCCTTGCGTCAGGTACGGGGCGAGCGTGCTCGTGCCCGGAACGAACGTATTCGGACCGTTCGGCTCTTCGACGTACCAGCTGCGCGTATCGTTGGCCCACGACAAGCCCAAGTCGGTGTCGAGCGGACGATACCCGTCGCCGCTGCAGCAGGTTTGGCCCGCCTTCAGGTAGTCGGTGCCTTGACCGCCGAAGCGGTGCTGGTCTTCGTGCGCGTAGGCCACGGCCGGCAGCACGGCGGATACGTCGGGGCGTACGCCGAATGTCGCGATGCCCGCGGGCCGAGTGCCGCGGGAGGCGAGCGAATTGCCTGACGATACGAGCGAGGCCGATACGGAAAAGTAGCCCGCGAGCGTCGAAGCGCAACTGAGCGTCACGGTCTGCGCGCCGGATTTTACGGGGAAGCTGCCGCTTGCACGCGCCACGCCCCAATCGTCCTGCACCTGCCATGCGACCGTATCGTTCTGCGCCGCGCGCGTCGTGATCGCGAGATTGAATGCGCTGCCGAGCGCGAACGTCCGTGTGCCGTCGCTGCCCGGCGTGTCGGCTTCGATGGCCGCTCCCGTGCCGCTCGCGCTCGTCGACGTCGAGGGCGCTCCACAACTCAGGGCTTGCTTGCCGGCCGCGACGATCGGCGTGATCGCGGCCGACTGGCCGGCAGGTGCGGCGCTTTGCGTGTTCGCGTTGCTGCCCGCCGTCGCGCCCGTTCCGCCGCCTCCGCCACCGCCGCCGCAAGCGGTCAAAAACGAAAGGGCGACGGCAGATGCACAGCGAGACAGGCGAAGGGAGCGGGCAAGGATGGGCGAATGATGTGTCATCGATCGTAATCGTTAAGAGTGCGCGACGCTCGGCAAAGAGGACGCAGCGCGCATCGAGCGGGCGATGCGCGCGAGGCCGCTTGACGAGCGGGATCAACGAGAGGGGCACACGCCGTAGCCTCGATGCGTATGCATGTCGGCCAAGGCGGTCGAGCCGCGAGAAATCCGTGCGGCGTGGGTCAGCCGCAACGAACGGGCGAGAAATCGCATGAAGAATAGAATTCTTCGATCGGACGCCAAGTCTGACGAAACTCTGATTTCACACGAATCGCAGGCGAGAGACTACAAGTTTTACGCTATTTTTAGGAGCATTCGATCTAGTCGATTTGCGCACGCCGCCGTGGCGGATTTTTACGCCTGAGCCCGGCGAGCGTCTTCGAGCGAGGGCGCGCCGGCCGCACGATGCTGCACCGCGGCGCGACCGCGCAGGCTCGCTTCCCAGGCATGTGTCGCCTCGAAAGGAGACCAGACGAATAACGGGAATTGAATCTGCTTTAGATAAACCGACAAAACGACGGTCGATTTCAATTAAATAAAAATGAATCATGAATGAAACATCGAGTGAAATGTTTTCAATTTCATTTCGGATAGGAAAGACAAAAGGAAGAACGAAGTACGTCGTATTCCGCCACAGGCTCGCCTTTCGTTGCCCGCCAATGTGGGCTCCGCAACACAGTGAAGACGGCGTAGCGCTTATCGTCTTGCCGTGCGCTCGCGCTCACGCAGTCGAGTCCGGCGGTCCATCGCCGACGCGATCCGCGGGACCGTCGCGACGCGCCGATGGGCGGCGCTTTTCGCCCATCGCCTCTGATCGGCTCTTTCGAAGCCGAGCACTGCAAGCACCACATTGGCCGCATAAGACGAGGCGGGGAGTCTCGAGCGTCGGCGACGCATTGCGTTCGGCATGGCTTTTGCCGGCGCGGCTTGGCGCTTTTTGGCTAATCGATGGATGAAAGCGACGGCTTTCATGGTGATTTGACCGATTTGCCCAGGCATGGGCGACGGGCCGTAAACATTGGGCGACTGAATTAGGCGTGATCCGCCGGAATCGATCCGACAAGATGTCGCCGAATTACGTCACGGGCTGCCTACGCGTTCGTGCACTGCCTACGATGCACTGCAACGCGGAGGAATCGATCCATGCCGGCAATGATTCTTGAGGAACATGCCATGCCTTACGCGAGTACCGAACCCGCCCTGATGGGATGGTGGCGTGCCCGAGCGGAGAATGTCCCGACCGCCACGCGCCGGATCGCCATCGTGTTGTACGAAGGCTTTTCGCTGCTGGGAGCAGGGCTCGTCGCCGAAGTGTTCCACGTGGCCAACGAGCTGGGGTGCAAGAGCGCTAACCGCGCGCAGGCTTACGACATTTCGTTCTTGTCGGCCGACGGCGGCAACGTGCGCTGCGCTTCGTCCGTGCGTGTCTGGACCGATGGGCTCGATGCGCGTCACTACACGGGCTTCGACGCGCTGTTCATCGCGGGCGGCAAGGGAGCGCGCGCCGCGGCGAGCGACGAACGCTTGATCGGCTGGCTGCGCCGCGTGCAGACGATGACGACCAACATTCGCTCCATCGGCGAGGGCAGCTTGCTGCTCGACGCGGCCGGCATCGTCACGGGCGAGCGGATTCACCAGTTCGGCTCTTATTTGCACCAGACCCATCGCGAGGAAGAATCGGCCGAGGTCGACGAGCGTCTCGAACCGATGAAAGGGGCGCTTTCGATGGTCAAACGCGACTTGGGCGTCGATGTGGCGCGCGGCATCGCCGAGCGCTTGATGCCCGGATCGAGCGTGCGGTTCGTACCGCTCCTCGGCGAGGGCGGCGCCGCCAGCGCGGGCGACAAGATTCGGGCGGCGGCGCGCTGGCTGCAAGACAACTGCGAGCGGCCGATTTCGATCGCCGACGCCGCTCAGGTGGCGGCCATGAGCGAGCGCAACTTCCTGCGGCGCTTCAAGCTCGAGCTCGGCATGACCCCGTCGGACTATCTGCTACAGGCGCGCCTGGCCATCACGTGCAGCCTGCTCATCGATTCGGAACTACCCGTCGACAAGATCGCGCGCCGTAGCGGCATGGGCAACGGCGATCGACTCGCGAAAATCTTCCGCAAGCGGATGATGATTTCGCCGACCGAGTTCCGGATGCAAAGCCGCCGCACGAACGGCGCGTGAGCGAGGAGCATCGGCATGTTCGCCACCCCCGTGCAATGCCGCCGCTTGATTCCGGTCATCTTGGCCGGCGGATCGGGCACACGCCTTTGGCCGATGTCGCGCGAGCACTATCCGAAGCAGCTCATCGATGTTCTCGGCTCCGATACGTTGCTGCAGGCCACCGTGCATCGCCTGGACGGCTTTCCGAAAAGCTGGGAGGTGGCGGATTCGCCGCTCGTCGTCTGCGGAGCCGAGCACGGCTTCATCATCGACGAGCAGCTGCGCGCGAGCGGCGTCGCGCCCGCGCTTATCGTCGAGCCCGCGCGACGCGACACGGCGCCCGCGCTGACGCTCGCGGCCATGCGCGCCTGCGAGCAAGCGCAAGACGGCGACGCGATCCTCGTCGTCATGCCGGCGGATCACGCGATTGCCGACGTGAAGGCGCTGCAATGCGCGATCGAACTGGCCGCGAGCCATGCGCACGATGGCGCCATTGCGACCCTTGGCGTCCCACCCACGCGCGCCGACACCGGTTTCGGCTACGTGCGTATCGGCGAGGCGCTCGGCGACGGCGCGCACGCGATCGGCCGTTTCGTGGAGAAGCCGCCGGCGGAGCTGGCGGCGCAGTACCTCGCCGACGGCGGCTATTGGTGGAACAGCGGCATCTTCGTCATGCGCGCGTCGGTATGGCTCGATGCTTTGCGCCGCACGCGGCCCGAGATGCACGCGGCGTGTCTCGCGGCCGTTGCCGAAGGGGCCGAGCACGGTGCGCGCTTCGATCCTGCTGCGTCGCCGTTCGAGCGCGGGCCGGCCGACTCGATCGATTACGCGGTGATGGAGCGTTTGGGCGGACCTGACGCGCCGTGCCGCGGCGTCGTCGTGCCATTGGAGGCGGGCTGGTCCGATCTGGGCTCCTGGGATGCGGTCTGGGATGCGCTGGGCAAGGACGGCGACGGCAACGTGGCGCGCGGGCGTGTCGTGTTGGAAGGCGCGACCGCCACGTTTGCGCATGCCGAGAGCCGTCTCGTCGCCTGCGTCGGCACGACGAACGTCGTCGTCGTCGAAACGCCCGACGCGGTGCTCGTGGCCGATCGCTCGCACGTGCAGCGCGTGAAGGGGCTCGTCGCGCGCATCAAGGCCGAGCATGCGCCCGAGGCCGAGGAACATCGCAAGGTGCGCCGCCCCTGGGGCTTTTACGACTCGATCGATCACGGCGACCGTTTTCAGGTGAAGCGCATCGTCGTCGCGCCCGGGGCGCGTCTGTCGCTGCAGATGCATCACCATCGCGCCGAGCACTGGGTCGTCGTGCGCGGCACCGCGCTCGTCACGCGCGGCGACGACGAGTTCTTGCTGAGCGAAAACGAATCGACGTTTATTCCGCTTGGCGTGCGGCATCGGCTCGCCAATCCGGGCAAGGTGCCGCTCGAAATCATCGAAGTGCAGTCGGGCGCCTATCTCGGCGAGGACGACATCGTGCGCTTCGACGACAACTATGGCCGATGTACGAGCAATCACACGGCGCCATCCAGCGAGGGGCGTCCGTGATTCGTCGCGGAGGACGAAGATGCGTGAGGTTCAAGGGTTGCTGACTCGAGTGTTCGACGTCGCGCTCGTGATCGCGGCGGCGGCGCTTGCGTCGCGGATTCGCTTCGCCGACGGCGGACCGCACGACTTCGTCGCGCTGTTCGTCACGCTGACGGCCGCTTGCGTGCTCGTTTTGTTTCCGGCCTTCGGCGTCTACGACTCGTGGCGTGGCCGCGCCAAAGGCATGCTGGCCGGGCAAGTTGCGCTCGCTTGGGTCGTCGCGCAAGCGTGCGCGCTCACGGCGATGTTCTCGTTGCGCGAGATCGACTTTGTCTCCCGGCTGTGGTTCATCTATTGGAGCGCGCTGTCGGGTGCGGGGTTGATCGGCTACCGGCTCGCCGCTCATGCCGTGCTCGCTCGCCTGCGCCACGCCGGCATTAATCTGCATCGTGTCGCCATGGTCGGCACAGGCGCGCATTGCGACGCCATCCTGCAGCGTATCGAAGCCGCGCCCGCCACGGGCTTTCGCGCGGCGGCGATCTATGAGCCGCATCGGGACGCGAGCGCGGCGTCGTCATTGCATTCGGCCGCGGGCCTGCGGTGCTTCGACGAACTCGACGCCTTCGCACGCCATGTCCGCGCCAGCGATCTGCACGAAGTGTGGCTTGCGCTGCCGCTATCGGAGGAACGCACGATCCTGCGCGTCGTCGCTCAGTTTCGCGACGACCTGGTCAATATTCGATTCATGCCGGACGTGCGATCGCTGGCGCTGTTCGACAGCGGCGGCATCATCGACTTGCTCGGCGTGCCCGCCCTCAACCTCGTCGCATCGCCCCTGTCGCCGAACGCGCTGCTCGCGAAGTCGATCTTCGATCGCGTGTTCGCCGCGTGCGCCCTGATCGGGCTCGCACCGCTACTCGTCACAATCGCGATCGCGATCAAGGTGTCCTCTCCCGGGCCGGTGCTGTTCAAGCAGAAGCGAAAAGGCGCGGACGGCCGCGTCTTCACGATCTATAAGTTCCGCTCGATGCGTCTGCACGTGCAAGAGCAGGGCGTGTTGCGCCAAGCGGTGCGGCACGACCCGCGCGTGACCAAGCTCGGCGCGTTCCTGCGCCGCACGAGCCTGGACGAGTTGCCGCAGTTCTTCAACGTGTTGCGGGGCGACATGTCGGTGGTCGGCCCACGCCCGCACGCGCTCGAGCACGATGACCTGTATCAGAAGGTGGTGGCGGGGTATATCCATCGCTATCGCGTCAAGCCCGGCATCACGGGCTGGGCGCAGATCAACGGCTACCGCGGCGAAACCGATCGCATCGAGAAGATGGAGCGGCGCGTGGCGCACGACTTGTACTACCTCGGCAATTGGTCGTTCGGCCTCGACTTGCGAATCATCGCGGCGACGGTCGTGAAAGGGTTCATGCACAGCAATGCCTACTAGCGCCGCGTGCTCGTGCGGCGGCATCGAGCCGCGGCGAGCGTACGGCAACCGACGTGTGTCTCGCGCAGCGGTTCGATCGAGCGATCGCCGAGCGCGCGGGGCGCGTCACGAATAACCGGCACGGAGGCCATCATGTCCGACTCGCACCCGCGCGTTCGCACGGCTTTATCGTTAGTCATCCTGACCATCGCCGTGGCGCTGCCCGCCTGCTCGATCGTGCCGGGCCAGCGCATGCAGACGCCGCCCACCGTCGAAGAGAGCGGCGGCGAGTACAGCAGCGAGCCCAACCAAAAGGTTCAGGTGCCCATCACGGACATCAACCTGAAGCTCATTCGGCAAATGAACCAACAGGGGGCGCAGCACCCGATGATGGGCGGCATCCAAGCGCTGCTCGGCAAACCCACCCCGTATCGGCTGGGGCCCGGCGACGTGTTGCAAATCACCGTGTGGGATCACCCTGAACTTGCGGCGGCGCTGGGTCAACCTACCCCCACGACGCGCACGGAGGATGCGGCGCCGGGCTTCGTCGTCGATGAAGACGGCAACGTGCAGTTCCCCTATGCCGGGAAGGTGCATGTTGCCGGAGACAGCGTCGAACAAGTGCAACGCAAAATCGTTTCGCGTATCAGCAAGGTTTACAAGAGCCCAGAGGTGACGGTGCGCGTCGCGTCGTACCGCGCGCAGTCCATCTATATCGATGGCGAAGTGGGCAAGCCGGGCGCGGTGCAGATCACCGACATTCCGATGTCGCTGACCGAAGCGCTCGGCCGCGCTGGCGGCTTTACCGCGGCCGCCGATCAGAGTCGCGTGACCCTCGTGCGCCAGGGCAACAGCTATCCGATCGACTTCTCGGATCTCGTCAAGGCGGGGCACAACCCTTCCGAAATCGTGCTCAAGCCCGGCGACATGGTGCGCGTGGGATCGCGCGACGAAAACGGCGTGTACGTGATGGGCGAGGTGAACAAGCCCGCCACGATCATGCCGATGCGCAGCGGCCGCCTCACGCTGGCCGAGGCGCTGTCGCAGGCGGGCAGTCTCAACCCCGGAACGTCCAACGCGAAGCAGCTGTTCGTGATCCGCGATTCGACGGGCAGCAACCCGCAGATCTATCACCTCGATGCGACCTCTCCTGTGTCGATGGTGCTCGCGAATCAATTCGAGCTGCAGCCCAAGGATGTGGTTTACGTCGACAACGGCGCGCTCGTGAAATTCAACCGCGTGCTGAGCTTGTTCTTGCCGGCGATCAACGCGGGCCTGACCGCGGCCATCGTCACGAAGTGATCGACTGACCGACTGACAAGTAGGCGCGCGTCGTCCGTAACGGCGCGGCGCGCATTCGATGCGAGCAATCAACATGGCCATGAACCTCGAGCATCGCTACACTGATTTCACGCCCGGCGAAGAGCTGCGTTTGTCGGACTATCTCCAGGGCATCGTGACGAATTGGCGCTTGATCGCCGCGGTCACGCTGGCCGTGACGGCGCTCGGCTCGGTGTACGCGTTTCTGGCCCCGCCGATCTATAAGGCCGACGCGATCATCCAGGTCGAGCAAAGCCCCAACGCCGACAACGGCGGAGCCAACCCTCGTCAACAGATCGAACCGCTCTCGCGCATGTTCGAGACCAAGGCCACCACGGCCGCGCAAATCGAATTGCTCAAGTCGCGGCTCGTGACCGAGGCGACCGTACGCAATTTGCGTCTTGACCTGGCCGCCGAGCCGCACACGCCGCCGCTCGTCGGACACTTGCTGACCGCCCTGACGACGGGAAAGTTCGGTTTCTCCATGCCGCCGTTCATGGATTTGGCCGGCTTCGCCTGGGGCAACGAGAAGATCGACGTTGCGTTGTTCGACACGCCGCGCGCGCTGTACGGCAAGACGTTTACGCTGACTTCGGCCGCCGACGGCGCATTCACCCTCAGCGATCCCGACGGCATCGCGATCGCGAGCGGGCGCGTGGGCGAGGACGTGGCGGCCTCGACGTCGGCCGGCCCGGTGCGCTTGCATGTCGACCGGCTCACGGGGCGGCCGGGCACGCGCTTCGATGTGACGCGTTCCTCGACGCTCGACACGGTGGAGCGGCTGCAGAAGCAGTTGAACGTCAAGGAGACAGCGCTGCAATCGGGCGTCATCGCGCTGACCCTTCAGGGCGCGAATCCGGTGCTGACGGCCGACGTGGTCAACGGCATCGCCAGACAATTCATCAAGCAAGACGTCGATCGACGTTCCGCCGAAGCCGAACATACGTTGGCCTTTCTCGATCAGCAGCTGCCGCAGCTGCGCCGAGAACTCGATTCGGCCGAGCAGCGCTACAACACGTTTCGCAACAACCACGGCACCGTCGATTTGAGCGAGGAAAGCCGGTTGCTGCTGCAGCAGATCGTCGACAACAAGACGAAGCTGGCCGATCTGCAGCGTCAACGCGCCGACCTGTCGCAACGGTTCACGGCCAGCCATCCGGCCGTTGCCGCGCTCGATGCGCAGATTGCTCAACTGCAAGGGGCGCAATCGCAAATGACGAAAGACGTCGCGGCGTTGCCCGATACCGAGCAAACGGCGCTGCGCCTCTTGCGCGACGTGCGTGTCGATACCGAGCTTTACACGAACATGCTCAACAGCGCGCAGCAATTGCGTGTGGCGAAGGCAGGTCAAATCGGCAACGTGCGCGTCGTCGATTTTGCCGAAACACCCGACAAGCCGGTGTGGCCCAAGCGCGTGGTCGTGATCTTGATCGCGTTCGGCGGGGGGCTCTTCGTCGGCATTCTCGCCGCCTTCGTCAGAAAGTCGCTCTACGGCGGCGTGGAGCGCGCCGACGAAATCGAAAGCGCGCTGGGCGTGCCCGTGTTCGCCGTCGTCCCTCGCAGCGGCTTGCAGTTGCGACTGCAGCAAAACGTCATGATGCGGCGCCAAGGGCTGCACGTGCTCGCCGCGCAGTCGCCGCAAGACATTGCCGTCGAAGGCGTGCGCAGTTTGCGCACGACGCTGCAGCTCTCGCTCGATCAGGCGCGGAACAACGTGGTGATGCTCACGGGCTCGCGGCCCGATGCGGGCAAGTCGTTCCTGTCGGTCAATCTCGCGGCGCTCGTCGCATCGGCGGGCAAGCGTGTGCTGGTCATCGACGGCGATATGCGGCGCGGCGAAGTGCATTCGCATTTCGGTGTGCGTCATCAGCCGGGGCTCTCCGATGTGCTGCGAGGCGCGGATTGGGAAAGCGTCATTCAGCACGAAGTGCTGCCCGGGCTCGACGTACTGACCAAAGGTTCGTTGCCCACGCACCCGTCGGAACTGTTGATGAGCGAGCGCTTCCGCGAGGTGCTCGAAGCCCTGTCGCGCCGCTACGAACTCGTCATCATCGACACGCCGCCCGTGCTGGCCGTGACCGATTCGACGATCATCGGCAAGCACGTCGGCACGACGCTGCTCGTCGTGCGCCACGGGCGGCATCCGATCGGAGAAATCAGCGAAACGGCCAAGCGGCTCGAGACGGGCGGCGTGAATTTGAAAGGCGTGTTGTTGACCGACGTGCCGCCGGCCGTGCCGCTGCTCGGAGGGTCCTACAACGGCGGCTATTACGGCTACGAGAGCATTGCCGATTGACCGGCCGCGCGCGGCTAACAGAAAGCGCGCGCGGCCGTAAGGGCCGGCGCGACACGTTCGACATCGACGAGGAAACGAACGATGAAACGCAAGATCGCTTTGATCACGGGCGTAACGGGGCAAGACGGGGCGTACCTTGCCGAACTGCTGCTCGGCAAGGGCTACGAGGTGCATGGTTTGAAGCGCCGCACGTCGCTTTTCAATACCGATCGCATCGACCATCTCTATCACGATCCGCATGAGGCAGGCGAGGGCGACGCGCAATTGCATCTGCATTACGGCGACCTGACCGATTCGACGAGCCTCATACGCGTCATCCAGAATGTCGAGCCCGATGAGATCTACAACCTCGCCGCGCAGAGCCACGTGGCCGTATCGTTCGACGAGCCGGAGTACACGGCGAACGCCGACGGGCTCGGCGCGCTGCGCATCCTCGAAGCGATCCGCATGCTCGGCCGGCACGATTGCACGCGCTTTTATCAGGCATCGACGTCGGAGCTCTATGGCCTAGTGCAGGAAACGCCTCAACGCGAGAGCACGCCGTTCTATCCGCGCAGCCCGTACGCCGTGGCAAAGCTGTTCGCCTATTGGACGACGGTCAATTACCGGGAGGCATACGGCATCTACGCGTGCAACGGCATCTTGTTCAATCACGAATCGCCCGTGCGCGGCGAGACCTTCGTCACGCGCAAGATCACGCGCGCGCTCGCGCGCATCGCGGTGGGCCTGCAGCGCGAGCTTTACCTAGGCAACTTGTCTTCGCTGCGCGACTGGGGGCATGCGCGCGACTATGTCGAAATGCAGTGGCTGATGCTGCAGCAAGATTGCCCCGAGGATTTCGTCATCGCGACGGGCGCGCAGTACAGCGTGCGCGAATTCGTTCAGCGTGCGGCGGCGGAGCTCGGGATTACCGTTCGCTTCGAGGGCAGCGGGCTCGAGGAGGTTGGAGTGGTCGAGCATGTGGGTAGCCGCGAAACGCGCGTAGCGCCGGGGGCCGTGATCGTGCGCGTCGACCCGCGCTACTTCAGGCCGACGGAGGTCGATTCCCTTCTAGGCGATTGTTCGAAAGCGCGCGAGAAGCTCGGCTGGCAGCCGAGCACTTCGTTCGAATCGCTCGTGCGCGAGATGGCGCTGGCCGACTACCAGATCGCCCGGCGCGATGCGCTCGTGACGTTGGCCGGCTTCAAGGCGCTCGAGCACCACGAGTGAGTGCGCGACGATGGATCGGCAATCACGGATCTTCGTCGCGGGGCACCGCGGCATGGTGGGCTCGGCGCTCG
>DATJJH010000077.1:0-23231 GCA_035492395.1 Trinickia sp.
AAGGGGACGGCGGAAATCATCATCGGTAAGCAGCGTAACGGTCCGATCGGCCCTGTTCGGCTCACGTTCATGGGGCAATATACGAAGTTCGACAATTTCGCCGGCCCTCAGAATTTCCATGGGGGCGAGTGAAGGGCGCTAGCAGGCCTTTTGCTCCGCCGGGTGCGGTTGTTGCATTCTTGTCCGCCGGTGCAACCGAGCGTTGGGCTCGATCGCGGGAGCCGGTACAATATTGCAGTTTTGTGTCAGCCCCCAGAGAACCGCTGCGCGCGGGTTCCATTCGAACCCGGGCGCAGCGGGTCCTTTTCCGTCCGACGGTGCGCCTCGGGCTGTAGCGGGGCGCCCCATATGACCACCTATCGGGATCTCAATGTTCGGTCGCTTCATGCCCACCGAGGGCAAGTTCTTTGAAATCTTCAACGAGCACGCAAAGTGCATCGTTTCCGCGAGCGAAGAGCTCGAGCGTTTGGTCGACAATCTGAGCGAAGCCGAAGTCCATAAGCAGCGCGTACAGGCCAACGAAAAGGCTGCGGACAAGCTGACGCACGAAACCATCGACCTGCTGCACAAGACGTTCATCACGCCGCTCGATCGCGACGAGATTCACAAGCTCATCACGACGATGGACGACATCCTCGACTTGATGGAAGACGTCGCGACGGCCGTGTCGCTGTACGACGTGCAAGCGATGACGTCCGAGGCGAGCCAGCTCGCGCACATCTGCACGCAAACGGCCAAGCATGTGCAAAGTGCCGTGAACATGCTGTCGGATATGAGCCAGGCGCGCCAAATCCTGTCCGCTTGCGAAGAGATCGACCGGCTCGAGTCGGAAGCCGATCGCGTGCTGCGCTCGGCGATGTCCAAGCTCTTCCGCGAAGAGGACGACGTCAAGACGCTGATCAAGCTCAAGGCCGTCTACGAGCTGCTCGAATCGATCACCGACAAGTGCGAGGATGTCGCGAACATCATCGAAGGCATCGTGCTGGAAAACGCGTAAAGCGGGCGGACCCACCGATGCAATCGATCCAGATCGCCATTTGGGTGCTCGCCGGGCTGATCGCCGTCGCACTCGTCTTCGATTTCATGAACGGCTTTCATGATGCCGCGAATTCGATCGCCACGGTCGTCTCGACGGGCGTGCTCAAGCCCCAGCAGGCCGTCGCGTTCGCCGCCGCGTGCAACGTGATCGCCTATTTCATCTTCCATTTGAAGGTCGCCTCGACGGTCGGCAAAGGCACGATCGACCCGAAAATCGTCGACCATTACGTGGTCTTCGGCGCGTTGTTCGGCGCGATCATTTGGAACATTCTGACCTGGCGCTTCGGCATTCCGTCCAGTTCGTCCCACGCGCTGATCGGCGGGCTCGTCGGCGCGGCGCTGGCCAAGTCGGGATGGTGGGCGCTGAACATCGACGGCATCATGAAAACCGTCGCGTTCATCTTCATCTCGCCGCTGCTCGGATTCGTGCTCGGTTCGTTCTTCATGACCGCGGTGTCGTGGATCTACTTCCGAACGCCGCCAAGCAAGGTCGACAGGCGCTTTCGACGGCTGCAGCTGCTCTCGGCCGGCCTCTACAGCCTCGGGCACGGCGGCAACGACGCGCAAAAGACGATCGGCATCATTTGGATGCTGCTGATCGCCACCGGCTTTGCGTCGGTGTCGGCCGACGCGCCACCCGTCTGGGTGGTGGGCGCCTGCTATATGTCGATGGGGCTCGGCACCTTGTTCGGTGGCTGGCGCATCGTCCGCACGATGGGCCAGAAGATCACGAAGCTCAAGCCTGTCGGCGGTTTTTGCGCCGAAGCGGGCGGGGCGATCACGCTCTTTACCGCGTCGGCCATGGGCGTGCCGGTGTCGACGACGCATACGATCACGGGCGCCATCGTCGGCGTGGGCGCCACGCAAAAGCTGTCCGCCGTGCGCTGGGGCGTGGCGGGCAATATCGTATGGGCGTGGATCTTGACGATCCCGGCTTCGGCCATCCTGTCCGCTATCGGCTGGTGGCTCGGGCGCCAGTTCTTGTAGGCGCGGCTTCGAGCGCTTGGCCGGGCGGTGTGCGAGCGCTCGCCTGGGGGCACGAAAGCCGGATTGGCGGGTTCCCGCTAGAGCGCCCGCTCTCTACCTTTTTTCTTTCCCCTTTTCCAGGGGCAGGCGCGGCCGATGCGGCCGCGGCTGTCGGCTCGGCTCAAAATCAATTGCCGCTGTTGGCGAACTGGGCAATCGGGTCGTCGGCTGTCGAACTCGGCGCGGGTTGGGCCTGCGGCGTTGTCGACGCGCGCATGATCTGAACGCCAGGGTCGAATGGCTCCGGCCGAAGCGCTGACGCGCCCGCTTGGCGCGCCTGCCGTTCCGCTTGAACAGCCACAGGCGGCGGTGGCTCGAACGCGTCAGCCGCCGCATCGATCGGGTCTTTGGCGCCACTCGGCGCCGCCGCCACTTCGGCAGCGGGCTCTACGGCCGGCGAGGGCGTCGGTGGGGGCGTCGGCGTGGCTGTTCGCGTGGTTGCCGGCGATGCCGCCAGTTCCGTCGGCGCATCGAACGGCGATGGCCGCTCAAGCGGCGGCGCGACGCGCCGTATCCCGTCGAAGTGCCTAGCCCAGTAGGGGTTCGTCAAGTAATCGAGCCGTACCGTGCCGCCGGTCGACGGCGCATTCACGAAGCGCAATTTGCCCACGTAGATACCGACGTGCGAGTGCGGTCGCCCGGTCGTATTGAAGAAGATCAAATCGCCCGGCGCAATTTCGTCGGGGTCTATCGATTCGCCGCGTCGGCTGATGTCGGCCGTGGTCCGGGGCAGATCCACGTCGGCCGCGCGCGCAACGACATACCTGACGAGGCCGCTGCAGTCGAACCCGCTTTCCGGCGTGTTGCCGCCCCAACGATAGGGGATGCCGACGAGGCTCATGGCCTGTATCGAGATTTCCTCGCGACCGATGCTGTGATCGACGAACCGAGGCGAACCGGGCGGCATCGTGCGGAACGTCGATTCGCCGCGGGCAGCTCCGTCGCCGACGCGCGCGGACCGTGGCGGCGCGCTCGAGCAGGCAGCCAAGGACAGTACGACGAGAACGGCAAGCCAGAGTCGAAGCATGGCAAACGAAAACCGGCACGCGTGGCGCCTGGTAAAGAGGGATGCATCGACCGACGCCCGTGAGAGGCGATTGCGATGCCGATGCGGCCGATGGTAGCCCTGCCGGCGGGGCCTCGGCAACCATTCCTCAGAAATTACTTGAAGATTCGCGCGTAAACGTTGCATCGCCGAGACGCGCCTGGCTCGAAGAAACTGAAGTCGGCCCAATAAAAAAGCGCCCGGCAAGCCGAGCGCTGAACCAGCAGAGAGGCGCCGCAGCGCCCCTTGACGGACATTAAAGAATGTCCGACGCGTAATCCGCCAGTCGCGAGCGTTCGCCGCGTGCGAGCGTGACATGACCGCTGTGCGCCCACCCCTTGAACCGGTCGACGACATAGGTGAGCCCCGAGCTGCCTTCCGTGAGATACGGCGTGTCGATCTGCGCAATGTTGCCGAGACAGACGATTTTCGTGCCGGGGCCCGCGCGCGTAACGAGCGTTTTCATCTGCTTGGGCGTCAAGTTCTGCGCCTCGTCGATGATGAGGTACTTATCGACGAACGTGCGGCCTCGCATGAAGTTCATGCTCTTGATCTTCAGGCGCGAACGAATCAGCTCCTGCGTGGCCGCGCGGCCCCATTCGCCCGCGCTGTCGTCGGTGCGCTGAAGGACTTCGAGGTTGTCGTCGAACGCGCCCATCCAAGGCTGCATCTTTTCTTCCTCGGTACCGGGCAGGAAGCCGATGTCTTCGCCAACGGGGACCGTGGCCCGCGTCACGATGATTTCGTTGTACCGCTTCTCGTCCAGTACTTGCGCGAGACCGGCCGCGAGCGCGACCAGCGTCTTACCGGTGCCGGCCTGGCCGAGCAGCGTCACGAAATCGATGTCCGGATTCATGAGCAGGTTCAGCGCGAAGTTCTGCTCGCGGTTGCGGGCGGTGATGCCCCAGACATTGTTCTTGTGATGGCTGTAGTCGCGCAGCGTCTGCAGCACGGCCGTCTTGCCGTTGAGCTCTCGCACGATCGCTTGGAACGGCGGTTCGCCCGTTTGCGGCTCGAGATAGACGAACTCGTTGACGAGCAGCGACGAGCACAGCGGACCTGTCACGCGGTAGTAGGTCGTGCCGGTCTTGTTCTCCTGCCAGCTTTCCATCCCCTTCGCATGCTTGGTCCAGAAATCCTGCGGCAGGGGACGGACGCCCGAGAACAAGAGATCCTTGTCTTCGAGCACTTGATCGTTGAAGTAGTCCTCCGCCGGCAGACCCAGCGCGTGGGCCTTGATCCGCATGTTGATGTCTTTCGACACCAGCACGACCTGGCGGTCGTCGCGGTCGCGTTGCAGGGCGCGCACGACGCCGAGAATCTGGTTGTCGGCCTTGCCCTGGGGCAGCCCTTCTACCGGCTCGATATCGGCAAGCTTGGTCTGGAAGTACAAGCGGCCCAGCGCCTCCCGGCTGCCCAGGCGAGCGAGCGGGAGCCCTTCGCTGATCGGGCCGGCATGGGCGACGATGGCGTCGAGCGTACGGCTGACTTGCCGTGCGTTGCGCGCGACTTCCGACATCCCTTTCTTATGGTTGTCGAGTTCCTCGAGCGTCATCATCGGCAGATAGACGTCGTGTTCCTCGAAGCGGAACAGGCAGGTCGGGTCGTGCATCAGCACGTTCGTGTCGAGCACGAACAGCTTGAGCACTTCGGCTGGCGCGTCGGCGGCTTTGCGCGTGCGGTTTTTCTCCGGGGCGCCGGCAACGGGTGCGGCGGCCGTCGGTGTCGAGGCGGCCGGCGTTTCCCTGCGCGCCTGCACCGGAGCCGGCGTTGCGGCTGGCGCCACGCTCTGCAGCAGGGCCGCGGTCTGCTTGGGCTTACGACCGCGTGCCGTGGCGGTTTGCTCGGCTGCGGATACGGGCGGGAGCGAACGCAATGCTGCGCTCGCATTGGCGGCGGGGCTCATCGGGGCGGCGACGTGGGCGGCGCCGCTCGTCGAGCCGTACTCGGCCGCTTCTGCTTGCTCCCCAATCGTCCCCTGTTTTTTGGCGCTTCGCGCCGGCCTGGCTTTGGCCTTGAATTCGTCGGGCGGCAATAGACTGCCGAGCTTGCTGGGCGGGGTAGGCAAAGGCATGGTATCCCTCAAGGAATCGGGTCGCATCTCGTGCGCCGTCGAATGTCCGGTCCGCGGTTGGCAGGCCGAGCGTCGGGCGGCGCGTTTCAGGTTTCGGTTCGCCGGTTCGCCTAGATTTCGATCAGCTCCTTCGCAAGAAAGCCGGCGGCGAAGCAACGCCTGGCCGCCGAAAAACAAAAAAGCCGCCGCTCCTGTTGCGATGGAGCAAGCGGCTCGATTGCGAGCATCACGCGGCGCCTGACAGTGCAATCGTCGCCCAAAGCGACGAAACCGGCGCGGCTACGGATCAGACGAGATGAATGTGAACTCATTGCAACGCAATATAACGCGCGTCAAAGTCGTTGTACAGCCTCCAGCGTTTCGTCGACGTGCCCCGGTACTTTTACGCCACGCCACTCGCGCCGAAGCACGCCTTGCGCGTCGATCAGGAATGTCGAGCGCTCGATCCCGCGCACTTCCTTGCCATACATTTTTTTCATCTTGATGACGCCGAACAAAGCGCACAGCGCCTCGTCGGCATCGGAAATCAACTCGAACGGCAATTCGAGCTTGGCTTTGAAATTGTCGTGCGAGCGCAGGCTATCGCGCGAAACGCCGACGATTTCGGCGCCTGCTTTCTCGAACTTCGGGTACAGGTCGCGGAACTGCAAACCTTCCGTCGTACAGCCCGGTGTGTTGTCCTTGGGATAGAAGTACAGCACCACCTTTTTGCCGCGAAGACCGGACAGCGTGATCTCGCCCCCCGTCGCGGGAGCGGTGAAATCGGGGACGGCTTGGTCGACTGCAATGGGCACGTGGTTCTCCTATTCTTATCGCGCAAATGGTCGAGAGGCTTGACGGCGGCGCAAGCGCGCCCGGGCGGTATCGCGCAGTCAGTCAGGCTGGACGATGAGTTCGCCTGAGCGGCCCGGAATCGCGCCCCAAGTGACAGGGTACGATGGCAGCAGGTCGCGGTCCAGTGCGGCATGGTAGTCGCCCATCGTCGCAAACGTATGACCTTGCGCCTGCCAGCCGGCGAGCAAACGTTCGAAAACGGGGGCGAGCTTTTGCCCTTCGAGTTCCGCGTGCAGCGTGAAGACCTGATCGTGCGGGCTGGTTTCGGTGGCCGCCAGCAGACGCTCGGCCACGTTCGACTCGTCGCAACCGTCCACGCCGAGCAACTCATCGAGCGTGGGCAGCGTCGTCGGCAACTGCACGTGGGCGAGGGGTCTGCCGCCCACGACGGGCCGATAAGGCGAATGACCGCGCCCATCCGACGCGTACGCCATGCCCCATGCGTCGATTTGCTCGAAGGCATGCTCATTCATTTGCCAACCGGCCGAGCCGTGGGTCGCGGGCGGCGCACCGAAGATTTCGACGAACCGCGCGTAGCTCTTTTGCATTTCGCCGACCGTCCAATCGCGTCCGCGCGAGCGAACGTTATCCTGCCAGTAGACGTGGTCCCAGGTGTGAATGCCGCATTCGAAGCCGGCTTCATGGATGGCGCGCAGCTCAAAGATGCCTCGGCGCCCGATATCGGGGCCCGGCAGCAGCACGCCGTACATGAGCTGCCTGACGCCGTAGTGCTCCAGCACCGAGGTACGCGACACCTTTTGCAGAAAGCCGGGGCGCAGGACGCGGCGCAGCGCCCAGCCCGTGTGGTCCGGGCCGAGGCTGAACAAAAACGTGGCGCGCGCCTTGAAGCGGTCGAGCATGCGCGCGAGGTTCGGGACGCCTTCGCGCGTGCCGCGCAGCGTGTCGACGTCGATTTTCAGAACGATGCGGGCCAATGAAGATCCTCGAAGCGTGGCGCGTTCAGGCGTCGTTACTGCTGTTCGACGAGTGCGCGTGCGTCGGCGACGTGGCCGCGATACGCCTCGAAAATTTTGCGCAGCGCGTCGTCGAACGTCGCTTGCGGCGCCCAGTTCAGCTCGGCCATGGTGTTGTCGATCTTCGGCACGCGGTTCTGGACGTCTTGGTAGCCCGCACCGTAGTAGGCGCCCGAGGAGGTCTCGACGAGCTGCACGGCCTTGGCCGATTCGGCGTATTCCGCGTACTCGGCGGCCAGCGCCAGCATCTTGTGCGCGAGTTCGCGCACCGAGAAGTTGTTCGTCGGATTGCCGATGTTGTAGATTTTGCCCGACGCGATGCCGTCCTTGTTGTCGATGATCTTCATCAGCGCGCTGATGCCGTCGTCGATGTCGGTGAACGCGCGCTTTTGCGAGCCGCCGTCGACGAGGCTGATGTTCTCGCCGCGCACGATATGGCCAAGGAACTGCGTCACCACGCGCGAGCTGCCTTCCTTCGGCGTGTAGATCGAGTCGAGGCCCGGGCCGATCCAGTTGAACGGGCGGAACAGCGTGAAGTTCAGCCCCTCTTGCATGCCGTACCCCCAGATCACGCGGTCCATCAGCTGCTTCGAGCAGGCGTAGATCCAACGGGGCTTGTTGATCGGCCCGTACGTCAGCGCAGACGCTTCCGGATCGAACTGCTCGTCGGCGCACATGCCGTAGACCTCGGATGTCGACGGAAACACGAGGTGCTTGCGGTACTTGACGGCGGAACGCACGATCGGCAGGTTCGCCTCGAAGTCGAGTTCGAACACGCGCAGCGGCTGCTGGACGTAGGTGGCGGGCGTGGCGATCGCCACGAGGGGCAGGATCACGTCGCACTTCTTGACGTGATATTCGACCCACTCCTTGTTGATCGTGATGTCGCCTTCGAAAAAGTGCATCCGCTCGTGCTGCGTCAGCCCGCCCAGGCGGTCCGTCTGCATGTCCATGCCGAACACTTCCCAGTCGGTCGTCTCGAGAATGCGTTTGGACAAATGGTGGCCGATGAAGCCATTGACGCCGAGAATCAGGACTTTCTTAGCGGAACGTTCGGTTTTGGCGGAATTCATGAATGACGGGAACGATTAGTGAGCTGGACGAACTGCTCGGGGGTAACGACGGTTTCTTGTCCGTCGCGCTGATGCCGCAGTTCGGAAATGGCGATGGCGCGCGTGTCGCCGCATACGCCGAAACACGCATTATCGCTTACGTGCAGACCTGGGGGCAAATTCGCGAGGCCGGCCTTGGTCGCGGTGTCGAGACCGGCCAGCCGCGCGCGGGCGATCACGAAGCGTTCGCCGGCCACTTCCGTGAATGCGCCTGGGTACGGCGGGGCGACCGCGCGCACGAGGTTGTACACCTGTTGCGCCGGCTTGGACCAGTCGATGCGGCCGTCCTCGGGCTTGCGCCCGCCGAAGTAGCTGCCGCGAGCCAGATCGTTCGGCAGACGCGGCGCCTCGCCCGCGATCAGCGCCGGCAGCACGCGCCAGAGCGTCTGCTCGGCCGCGACCGTCACTTTGTCGAACACGTCTTGCGCCGTGTCGTCGGGCAGGATCGGCACGGCGCTTTGCCCGACGATCGCACCGGCGTCGGGCTTGACCGCCATTTCGTGCAAGGTCGCGCCGGTTTCCGTCTCGCCGTTCAGGACGGCCCAGTTCGTCGGTACGCGGCCGCGATATTTCGGCAGCAGCGAGCCGTGCATGTTGTATGCGCCGCGGGGGGCGAGCGCGAGCACACCGGCCGGCAGCATGTGGCGGTAGTAGAACGAGAAGATGAAATCGGGCTTGGCGCCGGCCACGGCGTCGCGCAACGCTCCGCTGTTCGGATCGGCCAGCGTGATCGTTTCGATGCCGTGCTCGGCGGCGACTTGCGCGACGCTCTCGAACCAGATGCGCTCGGCGGGGTTGTCCTCGTGAGTCACGACAAGCGCGACATCGATGCCGCGCGCAAGCAGCACGCGCAAGCAGCGCACTCCGACATTATGGTAGGCGAAGACGACGGCGCGGGGTTTCATCGGTCGCGATCCTCGACATGCGCGTGCGCGCCGGGCGCCGCACCGGCGGCGGCCGGCACGGCGATGGGCTGCGTTTCGCCCGGCCGAGCCTCGAGCACCGTTTGCACGAGGTAGCGCGGCCGCGCGCGCACCTGCTGATAGATGCGGCCGATGTACTCGCCAAGCAGCCCCAGCGCGAAGATGATCACGCCGAGCATGAAGAAGGTGATGGCGAACAGCGTGAACACGCCCTGAACTTCCGCCCCGATGACGAACCGTCGAATCACGAGCAGCAGAAACAAGCCCGCCGACCCCATCGACAAGATCACGCCGATGAACGACAGCCATTGCAGCGGCACGACCGAGAATCCCGTCACGAGATCGAAGTTCAGGCGAATCAAGCTATACAACGAGTATTTCGATTCGCCGGCGAACCGCTCTTCGTGCGCGACTTCCACTTCGATCGGGTTTTGCGCGAACGTGTAGGCGAGGGCGGGGATGAACGTGTTCACCTCGCCGCAGCGGTTGATCGTTTCGATGATCTGACGGCTGTACGCGCGCAGCATGCAGCCTTGATCGGTCATCTTGATCCGCGTGATACGTTCGCGCAGACGGTTCATCGCACGCGAGGCCTTGCGTCGCCACAGCGTGTCCTGGCGCTGCATCCGGATCGAGCCCACGTAGTCGTAGCCCTCGCGCATTTTCGCGACGAGCTTGCCGATTTCCTCGGGCGGATTCTGCAGATCGGCATCGAGGGTGATGACGATGTCGCCTCGCGATTCCTCGAAACCCGCGAGGATTGCCATGTGCTGCCCGTAGTTTCCGTTGAGCAGGACCACGCGCGTCGTATCGGGGCGCGCGCGAAACTGTTCGGCGAGCATCGCGGCCGACTTGTCGCGACTGCCGTCGTTGATGAAGATGATTTCGTAGGCCGCGCCGAGCGCGTCGAGCGCCGGGTATAGGCGCGCGAACAGCGCGTGGAGCCCCGCCTCCTCGTTATAGACCGGGATGACGATGGAGACTTCGGGTCGCGCCGTACGGTGTTCGATATAAGTCATGTCCGCTTATTTCCCGTATTGTTCGCAGATCTCGTTGACGGCGCCGCATACGCGCGCCACGTCACGCTCGGTCATCAGCGTGAACATCGGCAGGGTGACCGTCGTCGCGCCGAAGCGCTCGGCATGCGGGAACATGCCGGGCGCGAAACCGCGCGCACGGTAGAGCGTAAACAGATGGATCGCCGGATAGTGCACGCCCGAGCCGATGCCGTAGTCGTCATGCAGCTTTTGCATGAATTGCGCGCGATCGATCGTCAACCGTTCCACGGGCAGCGTGATCTGGAACATGTGCCAATTTCCGTTTTCGTAATCGGCCACCGGCAGGCCGATGCCGAGTCGCTGCGCCGCGCCGCCTTCGAACCCCGCGAAGTAGGTGCGCGCCAGCTGCTTGCGCTTTGCGGTGAACCGCTCCATGTGCGGGAGCTGGCCCAAGCCCACTCGCGCCGCCACGTCGGTCAGGTTGTACTTGCCCCCGAGCACGTCGCAGTCCATGCCGTCGTAGCCCGTGCGCGTGATGCCTTGCAACCGGTACTTGCGTGCGAGTTCCGCTTCCGCTTCGTTATTGAGCACGAGCGCGCCGCCCTCGATCGACGTCAAATTCTTGTTCGCATGGAAGCTGAACGACACGATATCGCCGAGCTTGCCGATGCGCTCGCCGCGCCACGTTGCGCCGAACGCCTGGGCCGCGTCCTCTATCACCCGCAGCTTGTAGGCGCGCGCGATCTCGTAAAGCCGGTCCATATCGACGGGCATGCCCGCGAGGAATACCGGAAGGATCGCTTTCGTGCGCGGCGTGATCGCTTTTTCGAGCAGATTCAGATCGATGTTGCGCGTGACGGGATCGATGTCCACGAACACGGGCGTCGCGCCGATTCCCAAGATGACGTTGGCCGTCGCGACCCACGACGCCGGCGTCGTGATCACTTCGTCGCCGGCTCCGACGCCGGCGATCCTGAGCCCGATCTCGAGCGTTGCCGTGCCGGAATTGAACGTCCGCACCGGGCGCCCGCCGCAAAACGCGGAAAGCTGCTGCTCGAATGCCTGATTTTGCGGGCCCGTCGTGATCCAGCCCGAGCGCAGCACGTCGGCGACGCCCGCGATCGTCTCCTCGTCGATTTCAGGACGGACGAACGGCAGGAAAGGAAGAGAATCTTGGGTCATGGACTTCGCTCGAGTACGAGGTGTTGAATAAGGGGCGGTGCTCGCGGCGCCGCCCGTTTTTTTTATCCGTCGATACGCCGCTCATGCACGCGCATCGCCAGGCGCCGTCCTCAGCTACGGGCGAGAACCAGTACGCCGATGAGAATGATGCCGATGCCGACGAGCCGCTGCAGGCTCAGCGCCTCGCCGAACAAGTACCATGCCGCGACGGCATTGACCACGTAGCCGAGCGAGAGCATCGGGTAAGCGATCGAGACGTCGACGCGCGACAGCCCGACGATCCAGACGACCACGCTCACGACGTAGCAGGCGAGGCCGCCGATGATCGGCAACTGCATCGCGAGCTTGAAGCCGATCGGCAGAATGTTCGCACGGGTGAATTCGAAGTGTCCAACGGCGTTCACGCCGGCCTTGAGCAGCAACTGAGCGCACGCGTTGAGCGCGACGCCGAACAAGATGCAAAAAAGAGAGATCGGGTTCATCGAGTGAGAGACGGGTAGGCCTGGCTGGGGCGAGGAAGTCGCGTTCATGGTTTTTCGACGACGACGCGTCGCGTGTCGCGCGCGATCACGCGCATCGGCACGTTCTGTTTGACGAGGTCCGCATAGCGGTCCGGCCGCATGACCGCGAGCGCGTGCGGGTCGGCCTTCCACCGCTCGATCCATTCGGCGACGGTCGGTACCCATTTGGAGGGCTCTTGCGTCACGCCGAACGTCAGCTCGTCGGGGCTAGCGACCATGATCGTCGTATGGCCGACGTAGAACGGCAGCGTGTGATCGAGCATGCCGACCGAATAGAACGGCGTGTCGGCTGGCAGTCGGGCCAATTCCGCCTTGACCGTGGGGGCGAGCAGGGCGCCGGAGCTTTGCCGTCCAAAGACGTCGTGCCCCGTGCCGGCAATCGTGCAAAGCATGACCCAGCCCGCGCCGAACACGAGGGCCGAGGGCAGCACGCCGCGCTCCGAGCGCCGCAGCACGGCGAGCGCAGCCAGCGTCAGCAGCAGGGCGGCGCCGATCGCGGCGAAAACCCAGACGCGAAACTCGCGGTAGAGGACGTTGGGGGTGCGCGCATCGCCGAAGCGGGCGATGAAGATCGCGCCGACGGCCGCGACGACGAGAAACGCGACATAGCCGATCAGGTGCCGCCGCCATGCGCCGCGAGATATGTGAGGCAAGTAAGCGCCGATCAGCAGCGCGAGCGCGGGCGCGATCGGCAGAACGTACGACACGAGCTTCGAGTGCGACGCGCTGAAAAACACGAAAATGAACGCGGACCAGACGATGAGCAGCGTATTCGGCGCGAATCCGTTCAACTGCCGCGGCTGCGCGAGCGCGTGGCGCAGGCTTTGCCAGGCGATCGACAGCCACGGCAGGATGCCGACGAGCAGCACCCACACGAAGTAGTAGACGGGGCCGGGGCGGTTTTGCGCGGGCGTGAGATAGCGATCGAACTGCTGAACGATGAAGAAGAAGTTGAAGAACTCGGGGTTGCGCTGCTGCACGAGCACGAACCAGGGCGTCACGATCAGGAAGAAGACGACGAGGCCGCTCGGCAGGTAAAGACGCTTCCAGAGCGCCCAATCGCGCTGGATCAGCGAATACAGGACGAGCACGGCGCCCGGCAGGATGAGCCCCACGAGCCCCTTGGAGAGCACCGCGAGCGCCATCGCTCCCCAGCACAGCCACATCCAGCGGCGCGCTTCGCGCTGGGGTACGCCTACGCGCTGAGCGAGCAGCATCGCGCACAGCGTGAGCTCCATCCAGAACGAGAGCCCCATGTCAAGCGTGTTGAAGTGCCCCATCAGCTGCCAGTACGGCGCGCTGGCGAGCACGAGCGCCGTGGCGAGACCCGCCGCCGGGTTGAACAGCCGGGCGGCCGTATAGCCGGCCACGAGCACGCCCGCGAAGCCTGTCAGCGCCGTATAGAGCCGCGCCTGCCATTCGCCGATGCCGAACCAGGCGAAGGTCAGCGCGTTCATCCACGTTTGCAGCGGTGGCTTCTCGAAGTACTTGTAGCCGTTGTAGCGCGGCGTGATCCAGTCGCCCGTGAGCAGCATTTCGCGAGCCATCTCAGCGTAGCGGCCCTCGTCGCTCGGCACGAGATGGCGCCAGCCCAGAGGCAGGAACCAGACGAGCGCGAGCGCCACGACGAGCAGCGCGAGCGCGGTGCGGCCGATCGGCCAATGCGCGCCGGCGCCCGGGGCGGAGGCGGTGTTGGGCTGAACCGCGCCGTCGGCGCGGGAATAACGGTGAAGCGGCATGGAATAGGCTTGAATGTCTATCGGTGTCGGTTCAAGGAGCCGCGCGGGCAGGCTTCGCGGCGCTGGATTCGCCGCGTCGCGGCGATCCAGCGCATGCAGCCCCGCCCACGGGCGCGTTCATCGCTCGATGAGCAGCGCCGCGGCCACGCGCCGGCCTTCGCCCATCAAAATGTTGTAGGTGCGGCAGGCGGCCATGAAATCCATCGTTTCGACGCCGATGCGCCGCGCCGTGAGGGCGGCGGTCAGACGCGGATGCGGAAAGCGCAGACGCGCGCCGCTGCCGAACACGACCACTTCGGGCGCCGCTTGGAGCAGCAGGTCGAAATGTTCGGCGCCCAAGGCGTCGAACGACGACACGGGCCAATCCGTGACGGGCGTGTCCGGCAGCAGCAGGATGCTGCTTTCATGGCGTACGAGGTTGACGTCCACGTAATGGTCGCCGTAAGCGGTCACGGTGTTCAGCGCGCCGCTCGAGTCCTGGTGTAATTTCAAATCGGTTTCCGTGGTTCCATCGGGCGTGGCATGGCCTCGCCGCGCCCGCATCGAGGCCGAAAGGGGCTTTCGCGGCAAATGGTGCATTGCGAAAGTCGGCCGAAATCCGCTAAATTATAACTTTTTAGCCGCCCTGCGGCGCCAAGGGCCGGTTCAACGCCGGCCAGGCATCGCGCACGCGCGCGAACGAACCCATCAGTCGCCGCTCGCGCGCCACAAGCGCGCCGTCAAAAAGAGCGCGGCTGCGCGCGTTTCCAACCGGCGAACCCTCGCCGTGCGGGCGCGTCAATGCTTTCGCGCGTGGGCCGGCTGCCCGTGCGCTCGCCCTAGCGCTTCCCGTCTTTCGGGCTCTCCTCAGGAACTGTGTCCGCCGTGAAACCGATTCTCAAATCGAACAAGCTGCTCAACGTCTGCTACGACATTCGCGGGCCCGTGCTCGAGCACGCGAAGCGTCTGGAGGAAGACGGACATCGCATCATCAAGCTCAATATCGGGAATCTGGCGCCGTTCGGGTTCGACGCGCCCGACGAGATCATTCAGGACATGATCCGCAATCTGTCGGCTTCGTCGGGCTATTCCGATTCGAAAGGCGTGTTCGCCGCACGCAAGGCGATCATGCATTATTCGCAGCAAAAGGGCGTGGCCGGGGTCGAGCTCGACGATATCTATATCGGCAACGGCGCTTCCGAGCTCATCGTGATGGCGATGCAAGCCTTGCTCAACGACGGCGACGAAGTCTTGCTGCCGGCGCCCGACTATCCGCTGTGGACGGCGGCGGTCAGCCTCTCGGGCGGGACGCCCGTGCACTATTTGTGCGACGAATCGAACGCCTGGATGCCCGATCTCGACGACATCCGTGCGAAAATCACGCCTCGCACCCGCGCGCTCGTCGTCATCAACCCCAACAACCCGACCGGCGCCCTGTATTCCGACGAGCTCCTGCTCGATCTGCTCGACATCGCGCGGCAGCACGGCTTGATCGTGTTCGCCGACGAGGTCTACGACAAGATCGTCTACGACGGCAAGAAGCACACGTCGCTAGGCGCGCTGTCCGAGGATGTGCTGACCGTGACGTTCAACAGCCTGTCCAAGAGCTACCGCTCCTGCGGCTATCGCGCGGGCTGGATGTACGTGTCGGGGCTGACAGGCGAGAACCGCCGCCGCGGCAAGGACTACTTCGAGGGGCTCGGCATCCTTGCTTCGATGCGGCTGTGTCCGAACGTTCCGGGGCAGTATGCGATCCAAACGGCGCTCGGCGGCTATCAGAGCATCAACGATCTGATCGGGCCGGGCGGGCGCCTTCACCGGCAACGCCAAGTCGCCTACGAAATGCTCAATGCGATTCCGGGAGTAAGCTGCGTCAAGCCCGAAGCGGCGCTGTACATGTTCCCTCGGCTCGATCCGAAGATCTACCCGATCGACGACGACCAGCAATTCATCCTCGATCTGCTGCTCGAGGAACGCGTGCTGCTTGTGCAGGGCTCGGGCTTCAATTGGCCGCGGCCTGACCATTTCCGGGTCGTGTTCCTGCCGAACGTGGACGATCTGACCGATTCGATCAACCGGATCGGGCGCTTCCTCGAAGGCTATCGCAAGCGTCACGGCACCTAGCCGCCTCGAGCCGCCCGCGGCTCGGCGCTCACTCTTTTCACTGATTCAACTCAATCAATAGAACACGCTGCATGGAACCGATCAAAGTTGGCTTGTTGGGCTTCGGGACGGTCGGCAGCGGCACCTTCACGGTGCTGCGCCGCAACCAGGAAGAAATCAAACGTCGCGCGGGTCGCGGGATCGAGGTGGCGCGCATTGCCGTGCGCAACCCGGCCAAGGCGCTCGCCGCGCTCGGCGATTGCGCGGGCGGCGTGCAAGTGGGCAGCGATTTCGAAGCGGTCGTCGACGATCCGTCGATCGGCATCATCGGCGAAATGATCGGCGGCACCGGCATCGCTCGCGAACTCGTGCTGCGCGCCATCGCGCGCGGCAAGCATGTCGTGACCGCCAACAAGGCGCTGCTCGCCGTGCACGGCACGGAGATTTTCGAGGCTGCGCGCGCCAAGGGCGTGATGGTGGCCTTCGAGGCGGCGGTGGCCGGCGGCATCCCGATCATCAAGGCCTTGCGCGAAGGGCTCACGGCCAATCGCATTCAATCTATTGCCGGCATCATCAACGGGACGACGAACTTCATCCTGTCGGAGATGCGCGAGCGCGGCCTCGATTTCGCGACGGCCCTGAAGGGCGCCCAGGCGCTCGGCTATGCCGAAGCCGATCCGACGTTCGACATCGAAGGCGTCGATGCCGCGCACAAGCTCACGATCATGAGCGCGATCGCGTTCGGCATCCCGATGCAGTTCGACCGCGCTTACGTCGAAGGGATCAGCAAGCTTGCCGCCATCGACATCAAGTACGCGGAGGACCTCGGCTACCGCATCAAGCTGCTCGGCATCACGCGCCGCACCGAGCGCGGCATCGAGTTGCGCGTGCACCCCACGTTGATTTCGGCCAAACGCCTGCTCGCCAACGTCGAGGGCGCGATGAACGCGGTGGAGGTGCATGGCGACGCCGTCGGCGCGACACTTTATTACGGCAAGGGCGCGGGCGCCGAGCCGACCGCCTCGGCTGTCGTCGCCGATCTCGTCGACGTCACGCGCCTCGATACGGCCGATCCGGGCCACCGCGTGCCCCATCTCGCGTTCCAGCCGCAGAGCATGTCCGATACGCCGGTATTGCCGATCGACGAAGTCACGAGCGGCTACTACCTGCGGCTGCGCGTGGCCGACGTCACGGGCGTGCTGGCCGACATCACGCGCATCCTGGCCGACGCCGGCATCTCGATCGACGCACTGCTGCAGAAGGAATCGGAGCAGGTGGCCAACCATCGCGAGACCGACGTCGTCATCATCACGCACGACACGCTCGAGAAGAACGCCAACTCGGCGATCGCTCGAATCGAAGCGCTTTCCACGGTCGTTTCGAAGGTCACGAAGCTCCGGATCGAAGCTCAGAGCTGAGCGCGTCCCGTTACCGAAATCGAAGTCACGAAGCCGACTATGAACTACATCTCGACGCGCGGTGCCGGTATCGGCGAGCGCCATACGTTCTCCGACATCTTGCTCACCGGCCTAGCCAAGGACGGCGGCCTTTATCTGCCCAACGAGTATCCGCGGGTCACGGCCGACGAACTCGCGCGTTGGCGCCCGCTGCCGTACGCCGATCTCGCATTCGAAGTCCTCTCCAAATTCTGCGACGACATTCCCTCCGCCGATCTGCGCGCGCTCACGCAGCGCACCTATCGCGCGGACGTCTACAGCAATGCGCGCGCGGGCGAGAATGCGAGCGAAATCACACCGCTGACGCCGCTCGGCGTCGAGGGCGGTGCGCAGTTGTCGCTGCTCGCGCTGTCCAACGGGCCGACGCTCGCGTTCAAGGACATGGCGATGCAGTTGCTCGGCAATTTGTTCGAGTATGCCCTCGCCAAACATGGGCAGACGCTCAACATCCTCGGCGCGACGTCCGGCGACACCGGCAGCGCGGCCGAGTACGCCATGCGCGGCAAGGCCGGCATCCGGGTGTTCATGCTGTCGCCGCATCGCAAGATGAGCGCGTTCCAGACGGCGCAAATGTACAGCCTGCAGGAGCCGAATATCTTCAACCTGGCGATCGAGGGCGTGTTCGACGACTGCCAGGACATCGTCAAGGCCGTCTCCAACGATCACGCGTTCAAGGCGGCGCACCGAATCGGCACGGTCAACTCGATCAACTGGGCGCGCGTCGTGGCCCAAGTGGTCTACTACTTCAAGGGCTATTTCGCGGCGACGCGTTCGAACGACGAGCGCGTTTCGTTCACCGTGCCCTCGGGCAACTTCGGCAACGTCTGCGCGGGGCACATCGCCCGGATGATGGGCCTGCCGATCGACAAGCTCGTGGTCGCCACGAACGAAAACGACGTGCTCGACGAGTTCTTCCGCACGGGCGCCTATCGCGTTCGCGGTGCGGCGCAGACCTACCATACGAGCAGCCCGAGCATGGACATTTCGAAGGCGTCGAATTTCGAGCGCTTCGTGTTCGATCTGCTCGGCCGCGATCCGTCGCGCGTGCTGCAACTGTTCCGCGACGTGGAGGAAAAGGGCGGCTTCGATCTCGTCGCGAGCGGCGATTTTGCGCGCGTGCGCGAATTTGGCTTCGTTTCCGGGAGCAGCACGCACGACGATCGCATCGACACGATCCGCGACGTTCATACGCGCTACGGCCAGATCATCGATACGCATACGGCCGACGGCGTGAAGGTCGCACGCGAGCACCTCACCGCGAGCGTGCCGATGGTCGTGCTGGAAACGGCGCAGCCGATCAAGTTCGGCGAGTCGATTCGCGAGGCGCTCGGGCGCGATCCGCAGCGGCCCGCGGCATTCGACGGGATCGAATCGCTGCCGCAGCGCTTCGAAGTGCTGCCTGCCGACGCGTCGAGCGTGAAGGCGTTCATCTCGGCGCATACGGCCGACTAACGTACGGCATGGCGCGGCGGGGCGACTGAGGCGGCGTGCCGGTCCGCGGCCGAGAAAATCACCGACCGGCACGCCGGCGCTTGCCCCGCTAGGGGCCCGCCGCCATGCTGCGGTTCCCTGCCCGCGTATGCTGGAGCGGCTGCGGCTCGCTACAATAGGGGTTTTCGCAGCGAGAATCGCTCGTCGATGCCCACGCCCACCCAATCTCTCCCTCGCGCGCCGCTGTTGTCCACGGCCGATGCGCTTGCTGCGCTGCTGGCAGCGGCGCAGCGCGTTGCCGAAACCGAATCTGTCGCGACGCTCGATGCGCTCGGACGCGTGTTGGCCTCCGACGTCGTGTCGGAGCTAGACGTGCCGCCAGTGCACACGAGCGCGATGGACGGCTACGCGGTGCGCGTGGCCGATTTGGCGCACGGCGAGCGTCGCCTGCCTGTCTCGCAGCGCGTGCCGGCGGGACAATCGCCGCAACCGCTGGCCGAAGGAACGGCGGCGCGCATCTTTACCGGCGCGCCCGTGCCGCCCGGCGCCGACGCCGTCGTCATGCAAGAGCAGACCGAAGCCGACGGCGATGCCGTCTCGATCCTGCATACGCCCAAAATCGGCGAATGGATCACCGCGCAAGGCGCGGACATTCGCCGCGGCGGCGTCATTCTGCCGGCCGGTACGCGGCTTTCGCCGCAAGCGCTCGGGCTCGCGGCGTCGATTGGCTGCGCGCGGCTTTCCGTCACGCGGCGCTTGAAGGTCGCGGTGTTTTTCACGGGCGACGAACTGACCATGCCCGGGGAGCCGCTTGCCCGGGGCGGCATCTACAACTCGAATCGCTTTACGCTGCGCGCTCTGTTGGCGCGTCTGAACTGCGAGGTCACCGATCTCGGCATCGTCCCCGACCGCTTGGATGCGACGCGGGCGGCCTTGGCCGCCGCGGCGCGGGAGCACGATGTGATCTTGACCTCGGGCGGCGTGTCGGTCGGCGAAGAGGATCATGTCAAACCGGCCGTCGAGTCCTCGGGGCGGCTCACGCTCTGGCAGATCGCGATGAAGCCCGGGAAACCGCTCGCGTTCGGCGCCGTGCGCCGAGGCGATCAAGGCGAACGAGGCGGGGAAGCGTACTTCATCGGCTTGCCGGGCAACCCGGTATCGAGCTTCGTCACGTTCTTGCTTTTCGTGCGGCCGTTCCTGTTGCGTTTGTCCGGGGTCACGGACGTCGCCCCGCGCGCCGTTTCGCTGCGGGCCGATTTCTCGCAAGCGAAGGCCGAACGCCGCAACGAATTCCTGCGCGCGCGCATCAACGCCGCAGGCGGGCTCGATCTGTTCGCGAACCAGAGTTCCGCCGTGCTGACTTCGACGGTTTGGGGCGACGGTCTCATCGACAATCCGCCGAATCACGCAATCAGCGCGGGCGAAACCGTGCGGTTTCTCCCGTTTGCCGAATTGCTCGGCTGACGTGCCATACGATCGATCGGCAATCCGACATGAAAATAGAGCTCAGGTATTTTGCAAGCGTGCGCGAGGCGTTGGGCGTCGCGCAGGAAGCCGTGGAGGCGCCCGACGGCGTGGCGACCGTCGGGGACGTGCGCGCCTGGTTGCGCACGCGGGGCGGCGCGTGGAGCGAAACGCTGGCCGAGGGACGCGCGTTGCGTATGGCCTGCAATCACACGATGACGGACGCGGCCACGCGTCTCACCGACGGCTGCGAAGTGGCGTTTTTCCCACCCGTCACGGGCGGTTGACGCGCGCTGTCAGGTCCCATTAATCGATCGGAGCACGTTATGACCGTCCGCGTCCAAACAGAAGATTTCGATTTGTCGACCGAAATCGCCGCGTTGCGGGCTGAAGACCCGAAAGTGGGTGCGGTCGTGGCATTCGTCGGTACGGTGCGCGATCTGAGCGATGGGGAAGACGTGGCCGCCATGGAACTCGAGCACTACCCGGGTATGACCGAAAAAGCGCTCGAAGCGATCGTCGATGCGGCGAAGCAGCGTTGGGCAGGCTGCGAGGTGCTGATCGTGCACCGTGTCGGCAAGCTCTTTCCGCGCGATCAGATCGTTTTGGCTGCCGCCACCTCGCCGCATCGGCACTTCGCGTTCGAGGCCTGTGCGTTCGTCATGGACTATTTGAAGACGCAGGCGCCGTTCTGGAAAAAAGAGACGACCCCGAGCGGCGAGCGCTGGGTCGATGCGCGCGTGTCCGACGACGCGGCGCTCGCGAGATGGGGCGTGGCGGCCGGGAATGCGACACCGAGCGACGAGTGATAAATCGCTCGCTTGAACGCGACGCGTTCAGTCAGCGCCGTCGTCGTTCGTATCGCCGGCCGAGCGGGCGATGATCTTGGCGGGAAACGGCTCGCGCCGGCGCTCCGCGTTGCCGTGATCGTGCGCGTCGTCGCGCGGGCCGCGCTTGGGCGCGACACGCTCCAGCAGGGCTTGCTGTTCGGGAGGGATCGTATAGTCCCAGCCGAATCGGCTCAATTGCAGACTTTGAGCGATTCGCAGCGCCGGCTCCATGAAGCGCACGGCGGCGGCCGGCTCGTAGCGGTCGCACACCGTGTCGAGAAACAAATGCAACCACCGGCTGAAATGGCGCGGCTCGACGCCTTCGAGCGGCTGGTGTGCCTGCTGCACGTTGCCGCGGTAGCGCTTGTCGCCGAGCACGAGACTGCCCCAAAACGTGCACATTTTCGGTAGGTGGGTGTCCCAACGGCCTTCCAGCACCGAATCGAAAACCGGGCCGAGCAGCGGGTCGGCCCGCACGCGATCGTAAAAGGCGTATACGAGCTCGCGGATATTGGCTTCGCTCGGCTCGTGGTAGCGTGCGGAGGGCGTTCCGGCCCCCGTATTCATAGAGGTAGACATCGAATGACAGTATTGCGCTGGGCTTGCGGCCGGTTCTGCCGCACACTCTCGCGCAAGCGAACGAATTGATCGGAGATGCCTAGCGGCGCAGCAGTCGTTATACCTGCGCGCCAGATGCATGTTATGGTCAATACGCCCACTATACAACCCTAAGCCCCGCGCGGTTTTGCCGATGGACACGAGCGATCGCACGTTCGCGCGCCGGGCCCCAATCCAGCCTCGGACTGCCGATGAGACTCACCGACTACACCGACTATGCCTTACGGGTGCTGCTGTATTTGGCGGTACGAGAGGAAGGCCTGACGACGATTCACGACATTTCCGAAGCCTATGGAATATCGAAAAACCATCTCATGAAGGTCGTGCAGCGGCTCGGGGAGCTGGGTTGGATCGATACGGTTCGCGGCCGGCACGGCGGCCTGCGTCTCAATGAACGCTCGCTCGGATTGACGATCGGTGCAGTCGTGCGCGGCACCGAGGGGGATTTCGCGATTGTCGGGTGCTTTCCGCGCGAGGGGGTCGAGCCTCGCAACTGCGTCATAGAGCCGCAGTGCCGCCTCAAGCACGCGTTCGAGTCGGCTCGGGGCGCATTCCTTGCGGAACTGGATCGCTACACGCTCGGGGAACTGGCCAGCCCCGCGGCGCCGCTGGCCGCTTTGCTCGGGCTTCCGGCCATGCCTGCCGGCGCACAGGCGCGGCCCGTGGTGCCGATCTCGCCCGCATAGCCGGGACGCGGGAGGGCGATGCCGTGCGCAGGCCTGCGGCCGGTATGGGCGGCCGCGCATGGGTGCACGCAAATCGTAAAAAAACTGCTTGAAACGAGCGAAGAGCGCCTCATTTTGGTGATAGTTAAAAGTTGGAGGTCTCTTCATGAGAATCGACAAGCTCACCACCAAATTCCAAGAAGCGCTCGCCGATGCCCAAAGCCTTGCCGTCGGCCGGGGGCAGCAGTATATCGAACCGGTTCACGTCCTGGCAGCGCTCGTCGCGCAGCAGGACGGTTCGGCGCGCTCGCTGCTCTCGCGCGCCGGCGTGCACGTGCAGGCGCTGCAAACGGCGCTGAACGACGCCATCGCACGCCTACCGCAGGTCCAGGGCACCGACGGGAACGTGCAAGTGAGCCGGGAACTAAACGGCTTGCTCAATCAGGCCGACAAAGAAGCGCAGCAGCTGAACGACACCTACATCGCGAGCGAAATGTTCTTGCTCGCCGTCGCCGACGACAAGGGCGAGGCCGGGCGGCTCGCGAGCCAGTACGGTCTCACGCGCAAGGCGCTGGAAACGGCGATCGCGGCCGTGCGCGGGGGTGCGCAAGTGCATAGCGCCGATGCCGAAAGCCAGCGCAAGGCGCTTAAAAAGTACACGATCGATCTGACCGAGCGTGCGCGGGCCGGCAAGCTCGACCCGGTGATCGGACGCGACGACGAAATCCGTCGATCGATCCAAATTCTGCAGCGCCGTACGAAGAACAACCCCGTGCTGATCGGCGAACCGGGCGTGGGCAAGACCGCGATCGTCGAAGGGCTCGCGCAGCGGATCGTCAACGGCGAGGTACCCGAATCGCTGAAGAGCAAGCGCGTTCTGTCGCTCGACATGGCGGGCCTGCTCGCGGGGGCGAAATATCGCGGCGAATTCGAGGAGCGGCTCAAAGCGGTCCTGCACGATATCGCGAAGGACGAAGGTCAGACGATCGTCTTCATTGACGAAATCCATACGATGGTCGGCGCGGGCAAAGCCGAAGGCGCGATGGATGCGGGCAACATGCTCAAGCCTGCGCTGGCGCGCGGGGAACTGCATTGCATCGGCGCAACGACGCTCGACGAATATCGCAAGTACATCGAAAAAGATGCCGCGCTCGAGCGCCGCTTCCAGAAAGTGCTTGTCGACGAGCCCTCGGTCGAGGCGACGATCGCGATTCTGCG
>DATJJH010000078.1:0-15642 GCA_035492395.1 Trinickia sp.
CGCTAATCGACGCGCGCTTCGACCGTGAACTGCGCCGTCTCGTCCTGCCCAAGTGCGTCAACCAGATAGGGCAGCGCCTCCTTCATGGCGCCGGCGAGCGTATAGGGCGGATTCAAAATGAACATCCCACTGCCGTACAGCCCGTAGCCGTCGACTGGCGGGCGGCTCACGGTCAGTGTGAGATGCACCCAGTTCGTCGGCTGCAGCCGTTTCAATTGCTCGGGAAAGCGCTGCGATTCGGCGCGCGTGACCTGTGGATACCACACGGCATACATCCCGGTTGCAAAGCGCTTCAGGCATTCCTCGACGCAGCCGACCGTGCGCGCGTAATCGCGCTTGTCTTCGAACGATGGATCGATGAGGGTCAAAGCCCGCCGCGGTGGCGGCGGCAGCAAAGCCTTGATGCCGTCGAAACCGTCGCCCGCATACAGCATGGCCCGCCGCCCGGCGTCACGGAAGTTGTGACGCAGCACGTCGATTTCCGTGGTGTGCATCTCGAACAGCCGCATTCGGTCTTGCTGGCGCATCAAGCGCCAGGCGAGATAGGGCGAGCCCGGGTAGTAGCGCAATTGCCCATCGGGGTTGAGGGCGCCCACTTGCTCGACGTACGCTTCCAAGGCGGCAGGCAGATCGGTGCGCTGCCACAGCTTGGCGATGCCCGTCTCGAATTCGGCCGTTTTGGTGGCATAGCCTTCGACGAGCGAGTAGACGCCCGCGCCGGCGTGCGTGTCGATGTACCAATACGCCTTGTCCTTCTGATTCAGATAGCGCAGCAACTGCACGAGGACGGCGTGCTTGAGGACATCGGCATGGTTGCCTGCATGAAAGGCGTGACGGTAGCTGAGCATACGGATGAAACGGTTGGAAGCCTCGCGGCTAAGACGGCAATGATGGCCCGGCGCGACTACGCATCGAAGCGGCGCGGGCGAGCGCGAACGTCCCGGTTCGCCCATAGACCTCGGTGCGGACCGGCCCACGCGCAAATGCGCGAACGGGGCGCGTATTGTACGGCAGCGCTCGAGCGATTCCCGTACGCTGCCGCCCGTAGGCCGATATTACGGCTCGACGCCGGCCACGATTTCCTCGATCTTGCTCAGGATCTCGGGGGTGATGCGCGCGGCGATGTCCGCCGCTTTCATATTTTCGGTGATCTGCTCGACCCGCGACGCGCCGGTAATCACCGTGCTGACGCGCGGGTTCTTCAGGATCCAGGCGATCGCCAATTGGCCGACGCTGCAGGCAAGTTCGTTCGCCACTTGCTCGAGCTTGGCCACGCGTTCGTTCTTGTCGGCATCCACAAGCCGCGCGCGAAGCCAATCGTAGCCTTCGAGTTCGGCGCGGCTGCCGGACGGCACGCCGGCCCGGTACTTGCCGGTCAGCAGCCCCGACGCAAGCGGGCTCCACGTCGTCAAACCAAGCCCGATATCTTCGTAAAGCCGCTTGTATTCTTGCTCGACGCGCTTGCGGCAAAACAGGTTGTACTGCGGCTGCTCCATCACGGGCTTGTGAAGGTGATGGCGGTCGGCGATCTCGTAAGCGGCGCGAATCTCGTCGGCGCTCCATTCCGACGTGCCCCAATACAGCGCCTTGCCGCGCGTAATCATGTCGCTCATCGCCCACACCGTTTCCTCGATGGGCGTGGCCGGATCGGCGCGGTGGCAAAACACGAGGTCGACATAATCGACCTGTAGGCGTGCGAGCGAGCCGTCGATGGCGTTGTGCAGATACTTTCGATTGAGCGTGTGATACTGATTCGGCGCTTCGCGCAAGCCCCAGAAGAACTTCGTCGAGACGATGTAGCTAACGCGCGGCCAGGCAAGCTCCTTGAGCGCATGGCCCATGATCTCCTCGGATTTGCCGCCCGCGTAGACTTCGGCATTGTCGAAGAAGTTCACGCCGGCGTCGCGCGCCGCGGCGAGCGATTCGCGCGCGGCGCGACGATCCACTTGATTGCCGTAAGTCACCCACGAGCCCAGCGAGAGTTCGCTGACTTGCAGGCCTGAGCGGCCGAGTCGCCGGTAATTCATGGTCATGCGTTTCTCCTGATGCAGGGTCGTAAACAGGCAAAGCTTAATCCGATTTGCGTCGAGTCGCGTTGACGTCGGGCGTTGGGGCACAATAGCGGAGTCGGCCGCGGCGCGCCAATTCGGCCGAAGGTCATATGCCGTTCGGCCGGCTTGTCCTGCGCCGTGCGCCATGATGTCATTGTCCATGCATGCGAGAGAGGTGAGGAATGTCGTCGTTGAATACGAGTCTGAACGGGAAGACCGCCGTGGTCACGGGCGCCGCGAGCGGCATCGGCAAGGAGATCGCCCTGACGCTCGCCGCGCAGGGCGCGGCCGTGGCGATCGCCGATTTGAACCTGGCGGGCGCCGAAGCGGTGGCCGAACAAATCCGCGGCACGGGCGGCAAGGCGCTCGGCGTGGCCATGGACGTGACGAACGAAGAGGCTGTCAATCAAGGCATCGATGACGTCGCCGCCCAGTTCGGCTCGGTCGATATCCTCGTGTCGAACGCGGGCATCCAGATCGTCAATCCGATCGAGCATTACAGCTTTGCCGATTGGAAGAAGATGCAGGCCATCCACGTCGACGGTGCATTCCTGACCACGAAGGCCGCGCTCAAGCACATGTACAAGGGCGATCGCGGCGGCGTGGTGATCTACATGGGCTCGGTGCATTCGCACGAAGCGTCGCCGCTTAAATCGGCCTACGTCGCGGCCAAGCATGCGTTGCTCGGCCTGTCGCGTGTCTTGGCGAAGGAAGGCGCCGCGCACAACGTGCGCTCGCACGTCGTGTGTCCGGGCTTCGTGCGCACGCCGCTCGTCGATAAGCAGATTCCCGAGCAAGCGAAGGAGCTCGGCATCACCGAGGAAGAAGTCGTGAAGCGCGTCATGCTCGGCCAGACGGTCGACGGCGTGTTCACCACGGTGGAAGATGTCGCGCAAACCGTGCTGTTCCTGTGCACGTTCCCGAGCGCCGCGCTGACGGGGCAATCGTTCCTCGTCTCGCACGGCTGGCGCATGCTGTAAGGAGCAAACATGGGGGAGCGCAAGGGCATGCGGGTTCGCGCAAGCGAATCGTCGAAGGGGGATGCGGGCGGGCAGCCGAAGCCGGGCGGTGCGCCGGGCAAGATGCCGTCGCTCGTCTTGCCTCCCTATCAAACGGTCGCACTCGTGCTGCAGGGCGGCGGGGCGCTGGGCGCTTATCAGGCCGGCGTCTACGAAGGCCTGCACGAAGCCGGCATCGTGCCCAATTGGATCGCGGGCATTTCGATCGGGGCGATCAACACGGCGATCATCGCCGGCAACGCACCCGAGCACCGCGTCGCGAAACTCAAGACGTTCTGGGACACGGTGTGTCAGCCGGCCTATGGTCTGCCGCTGCCCGCGGCCGTGGAAAACGTGTTTTTCGAATCGGCCGCACCGGTTCGCGCCGCCTTCACCACCATGCAAGCGCTGAGCGCGCTCGTCGACGGCCAAAAGGGCTTCTTCGTGCCGCGCATGCCGCCGCCGCTGCCGTTCGTGCCCGGCACGCCCGCCACCGCCAGTTGGTACGACACCGCACCGTTGAAGGCGACGCTCGAAAACCTATGCGACTTCGACCGGATCAACTCGGGCGAAACACGTGTATCGGTTGCGGCGGTCAATGTCGCCACGGGCAACTTCGCCTACTTCGATACGCAACACACGAAGCTGCGGGCCGAGCATTTCATCGCGTCGGGGTCGCTGCCGCCGGGCTTCGCCGCCACGCAGATCGACGGTGAGTACTACTGGGACGGCGGGCTCATGTCCAACACGCCGTTATCTGAAGTCGTCCAGGCATCGCCGCGCCGCGATACGCTCGCGTTCCAGGTCGATCTATGGAGCGCCCGCGGTCCCATACCCACGAACCTCACCGATGTCCAAGGCCGCATGAAGGACATTCAGTATTCGAGCCGCACCCGCCTCGTGACCGATACGATGCAACACGCTCAGCGCTTTCGGCACGTGCTGCGCGAGGTCTTGGAGCGTGTCGCACCGGAGCATCGCAACGATCCTTGGTGCAAGCTTGCCGAAGAGATGGCCTCCTCCCATCGCTACAACGTATTTCAGTTGATCTACAGCGATAAGGAATTCGACGGCAACTACAAGGACTATCAATTCGGCGCATCGGCCATGCAGGAGCACTGGCATTGCGGCTTGCGCGATGTTCGCGACAGCCTGGCGCAGCCGGGCTGGCTCGACATGCCCGAGAACGATGCGGGATTCGTCACTCACGATATCCATCGAGATCGGCGTTAGCTTCGGCAAAAAAATGGCGCCCTCGCAAAGAGCGGGGCGCCATTGACGTGATCGGCGGGCCGCGCATGTCGCGAGCCGGCCTCGAATCACCGCTCAATGCATTACTTCAGCACTTGCGCGACGGCGTTCGCCACCGTGTCGATGTTGCGCATGTTGAGCGCGGCCACGCAGATGCGGCCCGTGCTGACCGCATAAATGCCGAACTCTTCGCGAAGGCGGTCCACTTGAGCCGCCGTCAGGCCCGAGTACGAGAACATGCCACGCTGTGCGTTGACGAAGCTGAAATCGCGCGCCACGCCGACGCTCTTCAGGCGTTCGACGAGGCCGTTGCGCATCGCGCGAATGCGATTACGCATCTCGCCGAGTTCTTGTTCCCACATTTCGCGCAGTGCCGGTGTGCCGAGCACCGTTGCGACGATCGCGCCGCCGTGCGTCGGCGGGTTCGAGTAATTCGTGCGGATCACGCGCTTGAGCTGCGACAGCACGCGCGTTGCTTCGTCCTTGCTGTCCGTGATGATCGACAGGGCGCCCACGCGCTCGCCGTAGAGCGAGAACGACTTCGAGAACGAGGACGACACGAACACGTTCAGTTCGGCCGCCGCGAACAGGCGCACGGCTGCCGCGTCGGCATCGATGCCGTCGCCGAAGCCTTGGTAGGCGATGTCGAGGAACGGCACGAGGTTGCGCGCCTTCACAACTTCGACGATCTGTTGCCATTGCGCGTCGCTCAGGTCGACGCCCGTCGGGTTATGGCAGCACGCGTGCAGCACGATGACCGTGCCGGCCGCGTAGCTGTTCAGGGCGGCGAGCATCGCTTCGAAATTGACGCCGTGCGTTTGCGCGTCGTAGTACGGGTAGGTCAGCACTTCGAAGCCGGCGCTTTCGAACAGCGCGCGGTGATTTTCCCAGCTCGGGTCGCTGATGGCGACCTTCGCGTTGGGGTTCACGCGCTTCAAGAAGTCGGCGCCGATCTTCAGCGCGCCCGTGCCGCCCAGTGCTTGAGCCGTCACGACGCGGCCCGCTGCGATCAGCGGCGAAGCGTCGCCGAGCAGCAGCTTCTGCACGGCCGCGTCATAGGCCGCGATGCCTTCGATCGGCAGATAGCCGCGCGGCAGAGCCGCCTCGACACGCGCTTGTTCCGCTTCGCGAACGGCGCGCAGCAGCGGAATCTTGCCTTCTTCGTTCGTATAGACGCCGACGCCGAGGTTGACTTTGGTCGGGCGCGCATCGGCGTTGAAGGCTTCGTTGAGACCGAGAATGGGGTCGCGGGGGGCGAGTTCGACAGCGGAGAACAGGGACATAGTGTCTATCGGCGGTAGTAAGAAACTGACAATCTCGTGCGTGCGCCGGTCGGATTCGCCGATGAGACAAGGCGGATCGAAGCCCATGAATAGGGATTCGGCGGGCGCGGAATATGTGATTGTAACGAATCCGGGGCCCGCGTTCGCGCGGTTTTGGTGCGCGTTCGCTTAATACGCGCCGATATGCATGAACGGTCGTGCACTTTTAAGCCGGTTCGGCGCGAACGGATGACGCTGGGCTGACGGACGGCGGGATCGGCCGGGGCGGACGGGCGCGGACGGCGCTGCTTGACCGGGCGCAAACCGCTAAAATAACCCTTTTGTCGGCGAAGGAAGCGCCATTTCCATGTCCGAAGCTAAGCCTCATGCCCCCGAAGCCCTCGACGAATCGAAATTCGTCGAGTTCGAGGGCTCGCCGTTCCATCTGTATCAGCCGTACCTGCCGGCCGGCGATCAGCCCACCGCCATCGACCAGCTCGTCGAAGGCGTGTGCGACGGCCTTTCGTATCAGACGCTGCTCGGGGTGACGGGCTCGGGCAAGACCTTCACGATGGCGAACGTCATTGCGCGGCTCGGCCGTCCGGCGATCGTGTTCGCGCCGAACAAAACCCTCGCGGCGCAGCTCTACTCGGAGTTTCGCGAGTTCTTTCCGCGCAATGCCGTCGAGTACTTCGTTTCGTACTACGACTACTACCAGCCGGAAGCGTACGTGCCGCAGCGCGATCTATTCATCGAGAAGGATTCGTCGATCAACGAGCACATCGAGCAGATGCGGCTGTCGGCCACCAAGAGCTTGATGGAACGGCGCGACGTGGTGATCGTGGCGACGGTGTCGGCCATTTACGGTATCGGCAATCCGAGCGAATATCACCAGATGATTCTCACGCTGCGCACGGGGGACAAGATCGGGCAGCGCGACGTGATCGCCCGGTTGATCGCCATGCAGTACAACCGCAACGAGGCCGATTTCCAGCGGGGCGCCTTCCGTGTGCGCGGCGATACGATCGACGTTTTCCCGGCCGAACACGCGGAAATGGCGCTGCGCATCGAGCTTTTCGACGACGAAGTCGAATCGCTTCAGTTGTTCGATCCGCTCACCGGGCGCGTGCGGCAAAAGATCCCGCGTTTCACGGTCTATCCGTCCTCGCACTACGTCACGCCGCGCGAGACGGTCATGCGCGCCGTCGAGACCATCAAGGCGGAGTTGCGCGAGCGGCTCGAGTTCTTCCACCGGGAAGGCAAGCTCGTCGAAGCGCAACGTCTAGAACAGCGCACGCGCTTCGACCTGGAAATGCTGCAGGAGCTCGGCTTCTGCAAAGGCATCGAAAACTATTCGCGGCATTTCTCGGGCGCGGCCCCGGGCGAGCCGCCGCCGACGCTCGTCGATTACCTGCCGTCGGACGCGGTGATGCTGCTCGACGAGTCGCACGTGCTGATCGGGCAGTTGAACGCCATGTACAACGGCGACCGCTCGCGCAAGGAAAACCTCGTGCAGTACGGCTTTCGGTTGCCGTCCGCGCTCGATAACCGGCCGCTCAAGTTCCCCGAGTTCGAACGCAAAGTGCGTCAGGCGGTGTTCGTGTCGGCCACGCCGGCCGACTACGAAAAGAAGCAGACGGGGCAAGTCGTCGAGCAGGTGGTGCGGCCGACGGGCCTCGTCGATCCGATCGTGCAAGTGCGTCCCGCGACGAGCCAGGTCGACGACGTGCTCAGCGAAATCAACGCGCGCGTGGCCGTGAACGAGCGCGTGCTCGTGACGGTGCTCACGAAGCGCATGGCCGAGCAATTGACGGAGTTTCTCGCCGATCACGGCGTGAAGGTCCGCTATCTGCATAGCGACATCGACACCGTCGAGCGCGTGGAAATCATCCGTGATCTGCGGCTTGGGGCGTTCGACGTGCTCGTCGGCATCAACTTGCTGCGCGAGGGGCTCGATATCCCCGAGGTGTCGCTCGTGGCGATTCTAGACTCGGACAAGGAAGGCTTCTTGCGCGCCGAGCGCTCGCTGATCCAAACGATCGGCCGAGCGGCGCGCAACGTGAACGGCACCGCGATCCTATACGCCGATCGCATCACGGATTCGATGCGTCGAGCGATCGATGAAACCGAGCGCAGGCGCGCCAAGCAGATCGCCTACAACGAACGCATGGGCATCACGCCGCGCGGCGTGGTCAAGCGCGTCAAGGACATCATCGACGGCGTCTATAACGCCGACGAGGCGAGGGCCGAACTCAAGGAACTGCAGCAGCGCGCGAAGTTCGAGGACATGTCCGAGAAGGATTTGGCCAAGGAACTCAAGCGGCTCGAGAAGCAGATGATGGAGCACGCCAAGAATCTCGAATTCGAGAAGGCGGCCGCCGCGCGCGATCAACTGGCCGTTCTGCGCGAGCGCGTGTTCGGCGCGAACGTGGGCGATTCGGTGCCCGGGGCGAGCTGAGTTCGAGTCATAAACGGGGTGTGGCGCGTGGGGGCGACCCTATGCGCCCCAGGGTCGCCTGGTTTTCGCTGTTTCAATCGTGTACACTTATGCCGGATTGATAATCGTTCGCATTTGCGTTTATGTTCTCTATACGGTTGTCGGTGCGAGTTCGGGGGCATGATCGGCGCGCTCGTACTGACCAACGTTCGACTGAGTAAAAGAAAGAGGAGTTTTCGATGCAGCGTTCCACCCGAATCCTGTGCGGCCTGGCAGCCGCGGCGGCTCTGACCGCGGTGTCGGCTTCGGCGGCCGAGTATCCGATCGGCAAGCCGCAGGTGCAAGGCGGCATGGAAATCGGCGCGGTTTATCTGCAGCCGGTGACGATGGACCCCGAAGGCATGATGCGCAAGGCGTCCGACTCCGACATTCACCTCGAGGCCGACATCCACGCGGTGAAGAACAATCCGACCGGTTTCGCGGAAGGCGATTGGATGCCGTATCTGCAGGTGCATTACGAACTGAAGAAGGTGGGCGGCGCGCAATCGCAGAAAGGCGACCTGATGCCGATGGTGGCCGACGACGGCCCGCACTACGGCGATAACGTCAAGCTTTCCGGTCCGGGCAAGTATCACCTGACCATCGTCGTCGAGCCGCCGATGCAAACGGGCCATATGGCCTTCGGCCGCCACGTCGACAAAGAAACCGGCGTGGGCCCGTGGTTCAAGCCCATCACGCTGCAATACGATTTCACGTTCGCCGGCATCGGCAAGAAGGGCGGCTACTAAGCCGCGCGACTCGACTCAGCACTGGGAAGCAAAAGCATGAAATTCGGTTCGAAAGCAGCGCTGGCTTGTGTGCTCGCCGTCGCCGGCATGGCCGCGCACGCGGACGATGCGGTGACGTTCAAGCTGGAAATGGCCGACGGCAAGCTCACGCCTTCGCGCATCGAGGCGCCGGCGGGCAAGCGCATTCGGATCGAAGTGCGCAATGCCGGCAAGGGCGCGGCGGAATTCGAAAGCGTTCAGTTGCGCAAGGAGAAGGTGCTCGCGCCGGGCGCCGAGTCGGTCGTCGTGATCGCGCCTCAGTCGCCGGGGGAATACAAGTTCTTCGACGATTTCCATCAATCGGCGCAAGGCGTCATCGTGGTGAAGTAACGGTTCGAATGGTTTTTGCGTAGACGGGTCGGTCGAACGTCGTGCGCGCGGGAGAGGTTGAGATGGGCCAGGTATTGTTCGTCGTGTGGCGGGAAAGCGTCGAGGCTCTGCTCGTCGTGGGCATTCTTTACGCGTGGCTGAAGAACGGCGATGCCGACGCACGGCGCGGGCTACCCTATCTGTGGGCGGGCGTGGGCGTCGGCGCGCTGGCGGCCGTCGCGCTCGGCGCGGCGCTCGTCGGCTTCAGCGAATTCCTGTCGGGCGACGCGGCCGACTACTTCCAAACCGGCATGGTGCTGATCGCATGCGTGCTGATCGTGCAGATGGTCCTGTGGATGAAGCGCCACGGGCGCACGCTCAAGCGCGACATGGAACGTTCGCTGCAGGCGCGCACGCGCGACGGAAACGGGTGGGGCGTGGCCGTGCTGGTCGCGCTCGCGATCGCTCGCGAGGGCAGCGAAACGGTCATCTTTCTCTACGGGCTCGGGTTCGGGCAGTCCGGGCACGTGGGTCATAACGATGTGCTCGCCATCGTCCTTGGGCTCGGCCTCGCGTTCCTGACTTTTTACGTCTTGCAGCTCGGCGGGCGCGTGTTCTCCTGGCGGCATTTTTTCCGCGTGACCGAGATCATGTTGCTGCTGCTCGGCGCGGGCCTGATGCAAACCGGCGTCGATAAACTCATCGACAAGGAATGGCTGCCGCTTGGCATCTCGCAGGTCTGGGATAGCTCCCGCATCCTCGACGATTCGAGCACGGTCGGTTCGCTGGTTGCCGCGCTCACCGGTTATCGAGCCCATCCGGCGTTGACCAATCTCATCGCTTACGCGTTGTACTGGCTCGTCGTCGGTTGGCTCGCTCGGCGCGCAAGCCGCGCGCCGGCCGCCGCAGCGGGGCGAACGGCATGAGTTCGCCGGCGCTCGCCTTCACCGGTCCGGGGCGGCTCGCCCGCGTCGGCGCATGGATGCAGCGCAACGGCGGGGCGATTCGCGGCATCCAGTGGGCCGTCGTCGCTGTCTACGCATTTCTCATCATCGTGCCGGCCTGTCTGCCGCTGCCTGATCAGACCGCCCACCTCTGGACCAATCTGACGCTGGCCGCTCAGTTCGTTTTCTGGGGCATTTGGTGGCCGTTCGTCCTGCTCTCGATGGTGTTGCTCGGCCGCGTGTGGTGTGGGGTCTTGTGCCCCGAAGGGGCGCTCGCCGAATTCGCCAGTCGCCATGGCCGGGGGCGTGCGATCCCGCGATGGATGCGCTGGGGCGGCTGGCCTTTCGTCGCATTCGGTCTCACGACGATCTACGGCCAGATGGTCAGCGTTTATCAATATCCGCTCGCCGTTTTGCTCGTATTGGGCGGCTCGACGCTGGGGGCGATGGTCGTGGGTTTCCTCTACGGCCGCGACAAACGCGTCTGGTGCCGATACTTGTGCCCCGTCAACGGCGTGTTTTCGCTGCTGGCTCGCCTGGCGCCGTTTCACTATCGCGTCGACGAAGCCGCCTGGCGTCGCTCCTATACCGCCGGCGAGCGCGGTCATCGCGTCATCCCAATCAACTGCGCGCCGCTCGTGCCGTTGAGAAATATGAAGGGCGCGTCGTCGTGCCACATGTGCGGGCGCTGCAGCGGCCATCGCGATGCGATCGAGCTGACATGGCGTTCACCGTCGCACGAGGTCGTCGAGCTGGGCCGCGAAGCGGCCAATGGCTGGGACACCGCACTCGTGCTGTACGGCTTGCTCGGCATCGCGATCGGTGCGTTTCATTGGACGGCCAGCCCGTGGTTCATCGATTTGAAGCAGTTTCTCGCGACCTGGCTGATCGATCATGATTTCACGTGGATGCTCGACACCAATGCGCCTTGGTTTCTCTTTACGCATTACCCCGAGCAAAACGACGTGTTTTCTTGGCTCGACGGCACGCTGCTGATCGGCTACATCTTGGCGACGGCGCTCTGCTATGGCACCGCGCTGCTCGCGCTCGTGGCGGCGGCCACACGCGTGCTGGGCTCGTTCGACCGCGCGCGCCTGCATCATTTGACGCAAGCGCTCATTCCGGTTGCCGGCACGGGTGTGTTTCTCGGGTTGTCGGCGACGACGCTGTCGTTGCTCCGCGCGGAGCACGTGCCGTTGGATTGGGCCTCCACCGTCCGGGTAGGCGTGCTGACGATCGCGAATGTGTGGAGCGCGTGGCTGGCCTGGCGCGTAACAGCGAAATACACATCGAGCGTGACGGTGCGCCTCGGAGCGATGGTGTTCTTCATCGCGGCACTTGCCGTGGCCGACAGCGCATGGTGGTTGATGTTCTGGGGTTTTGCGCGATAGCGCGAGTGGGTGAAACCGGATCAACGTTAGGCCGAAGTTGGCCCCAGGTTGGGTCCAAGGTGGGCCCTGACTGGGCGACCGCTTGGCCGAGATCGGCCTAGAATTCAACTTCTTCTGGCGGCGGGACGGAAAAAAGCGGCATGGCTGGCTGCAACGTCGCTAAAAGGGGCACGAAGGGGTCTAGACTCACGTGCATAGCGTTGCGCTGGCTACTGCCTAACACCTCTCATGGAGGTGGTCCCCACAATACCCGGTACTTACTTCGTCAGAATGAGCTTTCCAAGGCGCGTTGCACGCAGTTGATACCGTTCGCCGTTATGAGCGATGAAGACATGGCTGCGGCCTTGTAGCAAGTGATCGCTCTGGAGCGTACGCTCAGCCGAACTGTCGCCCTCGGCCCCATCGAGCCGCTTGGCACCCCGCGGTGTGACGAGCGCGGCGGTGGGTGCATCTTCAGCGCTCGGGCGAGCACGGCTTGAACTGCTCATAGAAGTTCTCAACGTTAGCGTAGGCTGGCGCGTGGGTTCACTCATGCTCGTGGCATCGGATGTACGATTCAATGAAGTGAAGTATAAATGAGAATCATTATCGATTGTAAAAAACAAATTCATTGAGACAGTGCGCTGATAGGGCGCGACCATCGTCGTACGCCGAATCGAACGATCGTGGTCGAGACTGAGAAGAGTCGCGGCGCCATGTCGCGCCGCACCCTGGGTCAATGCAGCGCGTCGCGCCGCGCGGGCTGACGAGCGTATTCCCGAATGAGCCGCACCGTGTCGATATCGGCCTCGCGATACGCCGATTTGACGATTTCGCTCGTTTGCCGGTCGTCTTCCGTGTCGGGCGCCGGCAGCGTCGTGGCGTACTCGAAACGCAGAAACAGCTGCAATGCATCGGGCTGCTCGATCGTCATCGTCAGCGATCCGCCGACATGCGCGTCGGTAGCCAAGATGTCGTAGCGCACGCTTTCGTTCGTCGTCAGCGTCACGCGGTCCCGCACCGTCGCATGGCCGTAATGCAATTCTCGTTCGAGGGTATCGGCCGTGCGCGAGAGGATGGTGCAGCTATCGAGGCCCAGCACGAACAGTTGCGGCTGTTCCGCCCGCAGGACGAGGCCTTGCCAAAGTTGATCGCGTGTCAGCGTTTCCGCGAGCGGGTTGAGCGGATCGTTGACCTGTACAAGGTGTTCGAAATTCAAGAGTGCGTTCCTTCAGCTTTCAGGTGCTTCGACGGTGACGCCATTCACGCTCAATCGGGGGTGGCCGGCAACGTGGCGGCGAGCCCCGTTTCGATCGCGATCGGGCGCGTCAAGATCTTGTGAACCGGGCAGGCATTCGCGACTTGCAGCAGGCGTTCCCGTTGTTCGTCGGTCAGTTCGCCATGCAAGACGATTTTGCGATCGATCGTCGAGCCTTGGTCGCTTGTCTTCATCGACAACGCCACATTCACGTCTTCCAGCGGCCATCCCTTGCGCTGCGCGTACATTTTCAGCGTAATGGATGTGCAGGCGCCTAAACCGGAGAGCAAAAGCGATACCGGAGTCGGGGCGCGGTCGCCGCCGCCAAGCGACTCCGGTTCGTCGGCATGCCACAAATGGCGGGCGCCGTCGTCGAACGTGACTTGATAGTTGGTTGCACCGATCGTTGCCGTGACAACGCGCTCGCTCATGCCTTCCTCCTAGTTGGGGCGCCCGTATGTCCGCGAACGCCGAACGGCGGGGTGCGGATAGGTGTGGCGCGTGCGGCTATTGTGACGCAATTCGGACCGACTCGCGTCGGTCGCGGCTGCGCGATGCTTGCGGGCGGCCCTGTCCGGCTGGCGGCTTTAGTGGGTAATTTCGCCCATTCGTCCCGCTTGATAGTCGACGATGGCTTGCCGAATTTCGTCTTCGGTATTCATCACGAACGGGCCGTGCCGCACGATCGGCTCGTTCAGCGGTGCGCCGCCGATGAGCAGCACATCGAGCCGATCGGCGCCCGCCGTCAGCGTGACCGCATCGCCGTCGTCCGCGAACATCACCATGCGTTGCGCGCCGATTTCGCGTTGTTCGTCCCCGTAACGCCCCGTGCCGCTCAGCGCATAGGCGAAGACGCGGTACGCGCGCGGCACCGGCTGAACGATCGACGCCCCGGGTTCCAGCGTGAAATGCTGATAGAGGATGGGCGTGCGCGTCTCGATCGCCGCCTTGACGCCAAGCGCCTCGCCCGCGATGACCTTGACGCTCACCTTGCCGTCGCTCGTCGCGGCGGTGGGGATGCGCTCCGAAGGAATCTCCTGATAGCGCGGGGCGATCATCTTGTCTTGACGCGGCAGGTTCACCCACAACTGCAGGCCGTGCACGCGCCCGCCTGCTCGCGCAAAGGCGGGGTCGGGCATCTCGCTATGAACCACGCCGGCCCCGGCCGTCATCCATTGAACGTCGCCCGGGCGAAGGACGCCGGAGTGGCCCGCCGAATCCCGATGCGAGAAGCTGCCTTCGAGCATATACGTGACGGTTTCGAACCCGCGATGCGGATGATCGGGCGCGCCCTTGGCCTGCCCGGGCGCATAGTCGACAGGACCCATTTCATCGAGCAGCAGAAAAGGATCGAAGTCCATTAACATTCGGGTCGGGAACGGCCGATGGACGACGAAGCCGCCTCCTTCAACCGTGCGGACGGCTGCGATCGTGTGGCCAACAGTGCGGGACGTAGTCATGAAAATCACCTCGGAAGGGCGCCGCCAGTGCGTCGCCTAAGCATGTGAGGTCTATTATATGGACCGGCCCGCGTCCCTTTTAGCCCTGGCCGGAGCAATGGATTGTCCTATCGCTGGAACGATGACATGCAACTCGATTCGCAGAACCTCAATGACCTGATGTACTTCGCGCAAGTCGTCGAGCACGGTGGGTTTTCGGCGGCTGAGCGTGTGCTCGGCGTGTCGAAGTCGCGTCTGTCGCGGCGCGTGGCCGAACTCGAGACGTCGATCGGCGTGCGCCTGCTGCAGCGTTCGACGCGCAAGCTTGCGCTGACCGAAGCCGGCGAGCGTTTCTATCGCCATTGCCAAGTCATGCTGGCCGAGGCGCAGGCGGCGATGAACGCCGTTCAAGAACTGCGTTCCGCACCGCGCGGCACGGTGCGTGTCAGCGTGCCCGTGACGATTTCGCAGACGATTCTGTCGAACATCCTCCCCGAGTTCCTGTTGCGCTTCCCGGAAGTGCGTGTCGCGATTCGGGTGACCAATCGGGTCATCGATCTCTATGAGGACGCGGTCGACGTCGCGCTGCGCGTGCGGTCCGATCCGCCCGACAACGCGAATATCGTCGTGCGTCCGCTGTGGCGCACGCAGCAGATGCTCGTCGGCGCGCCCAGTCTACTGAGTCAGAACGCGCCGCCGGTGTCGCCGGCCGATCTCGCGCGGTTCGAGACCCTCGATACGCCGAGCGCGGACGGCCGGCATGTGTTCAATTTGATCGCGCCCGACGGGCGCCGGCACGTTCACGAGCACGAGCCGCGCTTGGTGACGGCGGATCTATCGAGCATACGGGAAGCGGTGCTCGAAGGGGTCGGCATCGCCGCGTTGCCCGAGATGCTGTATGGCGCGGCGCTTCGAACAGGCCAACTGTCGCCCGTCATGCCGGGCTGGACGCTGCCTACGCCCCAGTTGTCGGCTGCGTTCGTGTCTCGCCAGGGCATGGTGCCCGCGGTGCGGGCATTCGTCGATTTTCTCGTCGAGAAGCTCGACGAGGCTACCCACGAGATGGCCGAGTGCCCGACACGAGAGCAGGTGAGAGCCGCGCAGCTGGCGAGCAAGGCAGGCGTTGCGGAAACGGCGGCAGCGCCGCGAGCTTCCGCGGCTGCCGCGGCTACCGCGACGGCAGGTAAGTCGGCGTCATCGAAGGCAACGCTGGCCGATCCGGTCCGATAAATCGACGCCGAGGCGAACTGTGACCGGCGATCGGCTGCGGCGCGCACCAAATCGTTTTTGCCATTTAAGTCGCGCCGACGATCAGTAGTTTCAATGGTCGCTTTCTTGAAGCGGTGGGCGTGGAGGCCTATATTGAAGTGCCTTTCGCGTTGGGGCGTCCAACGTGAAACCAGACGGCTGCTCTTATAGCAAGCCGGATAGGGCTGCAAGCGTGGTCCGTGCATAGGGCACGGTGATCGCATGCGGTGCTCGAGCCAGTCCGATGG
>DATJJH010000079.1:0-26177 GCA_035492395.1 Trinickia sp.
GTCACTTCGTCGCATAAGATCAGCGAAGGCTCCGCCGCCAAGGCACGCGCCAAATTCACGCGTTGCTTCTGGCCGCCGGACAAACCGCCGGGGCGCCGCGTCGCCGTGGACGCCGGCAGCTTCACGAGATCGAGCAGTTCCCCGATGCGCCGCTTCGCTTGCGCGCCGCGCAATCCCTTGTAGAACGCGAGCGGGCGCCCCAATATGTCTTCGACCGTATGGCTCGGATTGAGCGCCGTATCGGCGTTTTGAAAGACGAGCTGAATGCGGCGGTATTGATCGGCGGTACGCCCGCTCAGTTGCGCGGACAACGGTTTGCCCTCGAACAGCACCTCTCCGCTCGCACGCTGGACGAGTCCCGCCACGACGCGCGCGAGCGTCGTCTTGCCCGATCCCGATTCGCCGATCACGCCGAGCGCGCTGCCGCGCGCAATCGAAAGGTTGACGTCATCGAGCACGCACACGGCGGGATGGCCGTGCCGGTCGATCCGACCGTAGCCCGCCGCCAAACCGCGTATTTCCAACAGCGGCACGCCAGCGCCGCCGCCCGCGGCCGCGGCGCGATCTTGCGTCGACCGTCCCTCCCGATGGGCGGACGCCGCGAGCAGCGCGCGCGTATAAGCATGCGCGGGCGCGTCGAGCACCTGGTCGACTTCGCCGCATTCCTGCACTTCCCCGCCGTTCAGGACGACGATGCGGTCGGCCATCTGCGCCACGACAGCCAGATCGTGCGACACGTAGACCGCCGTCGCCCCGACCTCTTTGATGACGCGCTTGAACGCGACCAACACCTCGATCTGCGTCGTCACATCGAGCGCGGTCGTCGGCTCGTCGAACACGACGACGGCCGGGTCGGTGATCAGCGCCATCGCCGCCATCACGCGCTGCAGCTGCCCGCCCGACACCTGGTGCGGATACCGATCGCCGATGCTGTCGGGGGCCGGCAACGCCAATGCGCGAAACAGCTCGACGGCCTTGGCGCGCGCCGCATCGCGCGTCATCAGGCGATGCAGCAGCGCCGGCTCGATCACTTGGTCCATCAATGTGCGCGCCGGATTGAACCCGGCCGCGGCGCTCTGCGCTACGTAAGCCACCGTGCGCGCCCGCAGCGCGCGCCGCCCCGCATCGTCGAGCGCCAGCACATCGGTCGCGCCCACGCGCACCGTGCCTCCCGCAAACGAGCAACCGTGCCGCGTATAGCCGAGCAGCGACAACGCGATCGTGGTCTTGCCCGAGCCCGACTCGCCGATCAGCGCCAGCACTTCGCCCTTCTTCACGCTGAAGTCGACGCCCTTCACGATTTCGGTCAAGCCTTCGCTCGCGCTGCCCGCGACGATGCGCAAACCCTTCACTTCGATCATCACGTCGCTCATTTCTGGCCTCCCTGGCCGAAGCCCGCATGGCGGCGCAAGCTATCGATCAGCAAATTCATTCCGACCGTCAGCGTCGCGATCGCGATCGAGGGCATCAGCACAGCGGGCGCCGCTTGCGACAGGCCGCCGATGTTCTCTCGAACGAGCGAGCCCCAATCCGCGTTCGGCGGTTGCACGCCAAGGCCGAGGAAACTCAGGCCGCTCAACAGCAGCACGATGAAGACGAACCTCAGCCCGAAATCGGCCAGCACCGGATGGATCATGTTCGGCAGCACTTCGACGCGTGCGATATAGAAAAGGCGCTCACCGCGCGCACGCGCGACGAGGACGTATTCGAGCGTCATCAAATTGACGGCGAGCGAACGGGAAATCCGGAATGCGCCAGGGATGTACGCCACCGCTGCAATGATCGTCAGCATCGGAATCGACGAACCGAAGGCCGCGATCGCAACGAGCGCTAGGACCTTGCTCGGGATCGAAATCAAGGCGTCGAAGAAGCGCCCCATGGCTTCGTCCACCCAACGCGTGGAAACTGCCGCAACGAGCCCCAAACAGGTGCCGATACCACTCGCCAGCACCGCGGCGCCAAGCGCTAGACCGACCGTATAGCGCGCGCCGATGAGAATCCGGCTCAGCATGTCGCGACCCAGGTAATCGGTGCCGAACGGATGCGCCGCGCTGTAGCTCGCGAAACTGAACGGCGAAGCAAGCGCGCCTTCCTTGTACGGGGCGAGCATCGGCCCGAACACAGCCATCAGCAACCAGAAGCAGACGAGCGCCAGGCCGATCTTGCCGAACAACGACATGCGGCCTCGCCGCACGCGGCGCGAACGCTTGACTGCGCCAGGCGCCGCCTCGTCGTAAATCTCGGTGCCCGGATGCGGGATGGAGGGTTGGGCGGGGCGATTCATCGTTGACGAAGCCTCGGATTGGAAATGATCTGACATAGGTCGGCCATCAATACGAGTGCGAGATAGGCTGCGCAAAAAACCATGACGCAGCCCTGAACGAGCGGCATATCGCGGTTGGTCACCGCATCCACCATCAGGCTCGCGAGTCCGGGGTAATTGAAAATCGATTCGACGATCACGACGCCGCCGAATAAGTACGACAAACTGAGCGCCACGGCGTTGGCGATCGGGCCGATCGCGTTGGGCAGCACGTGGCGCAGCACGATGCGCACTTGCGACGCGCCTTTCAACGAAGCCATCTCCACGTAGCCCGAGTTCAACTGGTCCAGCACGGCCGCCCGCGTCATGCGTGCCATCTGCGCGATCAAGACGCAGCACAGCGTCATCACGGGCATGGCGTAGATACGTATCAAATCGCTGAACGAGGACACCGACGACAGATACGACAGCGCGGGCAACCAGTGGAGATTGACGGCGAAGATCAACACGGCGATCGTCGCGACGAGGAACTCCGGTACGGCTACCGTGGACAGCGTCAAGAGGTTCAAGGCGCGATCGAGCAGCGAGCCCCGATACATCGCCGATAAAATGCCGATAGCCAAAGCGATCGGCACCGCCACGACCGTCGTCAATCCGGCCAGCATCAACGAATTCGGCAAGCGGGTGTGAATGAGTTCGCTCACGGGCAGGCTGTTCGACAGCGACATGCCGAAGTCGCCCCTGACGATATGAAAGAGCCATTGCAGATATCGCTGCAACGCCGGCTGGTCGAGACCGAACTGATGCCGCAATGCGGCGACGGCTTCGGGCGTGGCGGCCTGGCCGAGCGCCTCTTGCGCGGCGTCGCCGGGCAAGAGGCCGGTCATAGCGAATACTATGGCCGAGACGATCAGCAACGTTAGCAACGCCAGCCCCAGGCGGCTGGCGATGAGCCTATAGGCTTGTCGTTTCATGGGTGCTCGTCTCCTTCGTCATGCTTTGCATCTTGTTTCCTCGCCGGCGTCCGAATGGACTTGCCATCCGGACACCGAGGCGTGCTTCGATCAGGCTTGGAGCCACACGTGCTCGGCGAACATGCCGCCCATCAACCCCATCAGCGGGATCGACCCGAGGCCTTGCAGCTTGCTCGTGTGTGCATCGAGCGAGCTCAGGAACATCGGGATGCCCAGACCGCCCTTCTCGTGCACGAGCACTTGCATGTCGCCGTAGATCTTCTTGCGCTTGGCTTCATCGGGCTCGCTGCGGGCCGCCAGCAACATCTGGTCGAATTGCGGGTCTTTCCAGTTCGCTTCGTTCCAGGGCGCATTGGACGCGAAGAACTGCGTGAACAGCATGTCGGCCGTCGGCCGCGCGTTGATGTTGCCGTAGCTGAGCGGGTGCTTCATCCAGTGATTGGACCAATAGCCGTCGGCGGGCACGCGCGTCACCTGCAAGTTCAGGCCCGCTTGCGGCGCCGCCTGTTGCAGCAACATGGCCATATCGACCGAGCCGTCGGCGGCCGGCGAGGCGAACACCTGGAGCGGCGTGCTCCCGAGGTTCGCTTTCTTGAAGTAGAACTTGGCCTTGTCCGGATCGAACTTGCGTTGCGGCAAACCGGCGAAGTAGTACTTGTTGGTCGGATCGATCGGCTGATCGTTGCCGATCGATCCGTACCCCTGGAAGACGGCCTGACGCATTTGGTCGCGGTTTTGCAGATGCATGAGCCCGAGCCGGAAATCCTGGTTGCCCGTGATGCCGCCATCGTTGCGCATGATGAGGTCGGTGTATTGCCCCGTCTTCGTCTCGAGCACCGCAAAGCCGGGCGTCCCTTTGATGCGGCCGGTCGACTGCGGGCTCACCTGGTTGATGAGCTGCACGTCGCCCGAGAGCAACGCATTGACGCGCGCCGCCTCGTCGCTGATGCCGATGAGTTCGATCTCGTCCAAGTGCGGCAGCCCAGGCTTCCAATAATGCTCGTTCTTGACGACGACCGTGTGCACGCCCGGCGTGAACTCCTTGAGCTTGAACGGGCCGGTGCCTACAGCCGTTCTCGTGAAATCCTTCGTGCCGTCCTTGACGATCAGGAAATGCGAGTCGGCGAGGATGACCGGGAAGTCGGCGTTCGGAGCCGTCAGCGTAATGGTCACTTCGTTCGGTCCGCTGGCTTTCACGTCGCCGATTTGATCGGCGAGCGTCTTGGCCTTCGAGGCGGTGGCCGGATCCTTGTGCCGCATCAATGAATAGACCACGTCGGCCGGCGTCAAGGCCTTGCCGTCATGGAATTGCACGCCCGAGCGCAGCTTCACCACCCATACCTTCGCGTCTTGCGTGTCGAACGACGTCGCGAGCGCCATGGTGGCGCCCAAGTGCGAATCGAGTTGGGTCAGGCCGCTATAGATCATATTGCAGCGCACGTAGTCGGTCGCAAGCGCGCCTTTAGCCGGATCGAGCGTGTCGGCCGTCGACGACGACTGCGTGGCCACGCGAATCTTGCCGCCCTGCTTGGGCGCGCCCTGCGCTTGCGCGGCCGTGCTGGCGACGAGTAGGCCGCCGCCCGTTACCGTGACGAGGCCGGCCGCCATGAGCGCGCGCAGCGCATCGCGGCGTGACGCGCCCTTCGCGGTCAACTGTTCGAGCGTGGTCTCGGCCCCGACAGCACCGTATTGTGAGGTGTCCTTTTTCATTGCACTTCTCCGCGATGTAAGCCAAGGCTGGCAAAAAACAGTTAACCGGCGGTCAACTCGATGATTCAATCAGCGCCTTCATGCGACAGCGATCGCCGATGTCAATAAAAGACATCCTTGATCCGGTAGTACGTGCCGACGATCGGTAAAAACCAGGGCTTGCCCGTATGCCCCGGAATGGCGGGCCACGACAAATCCCGCCACGGGTTGGCGTCCTCTCGGCCGCCGATGACTTCCGCCATCACCTGCCCCATGTGCGTGGACATCTGGGTGCCGTGGCCGCTGTAGCCGAGCGAGAAATACACGCCGTCATGCTGCCCGGCGCGCGGCAGACGGTCGGCCGTCATGTCGACGAGCCCGCCCCAGCAGTAGTCGATGCGCACATTCGCCAACGACGGGAACAGCTCGACCAGGCTGTGCTGCAAAATGCGCCCGCTCCGTTCGTCGGACGGCCGCTCCGACGCCGTGAAGCGCGCCCTTCCGCCGAACACGAGCCGGGTGTCGGCCGTCACGCGGAAGTAGTTGTGCATGAGACGCGTCGTCGTATAGGCGCGCCGGTTCGGAAACATGCGCGCAACGACGTCCGCGCCGAGCGGCTCGGTCACGATGATGAAAGACCCGATCGGTGCGATGCGCCGGCGGTACCAGGCGAACGGGCCGTGCTTGGACGGGCCGGTGGCGATGAGCACGTTCGTCGCGCTCACCTCGCCGCGCGGGGAGACCACTCGGTACCCGCCGGCGCCTTGCTTGGCGATCGTCGATACACTCGCGTGCTCGTGAAGCGTTGCGCCGTAGCGGCGCGCCGCCTGCGCCAAACCGGCCGCGAATTTGCCCATGTGCATCTGGCCGCCATGGCGCTGCAGCAAACCGCCGTGGAACCGGTCGGACTGCACTTCGGCGCCGATACGGGAGCGATCGATCAGTTCGATGTTCGAATCGACTTCTCGATGAATGAGCTCGGCGGTCTTGGCCAAGTGCTCATAGTGATGCGGCTTCGAAGCGAGCTTGAGCTTACCCGTCGCGACATAGTCGCAATCGATCGATTCCTCGCGAACGATGCGCTCGACGGTGTCGACGGCCGCCGCGTAGGCGAGGTAATACCGCCGAGCGCGCTCGAGCCCGATCTGCGCCACGAGCGCCGAAAAGTCCTGCGCCACGCCCGTGTTGACGTGTCCGCCATTGCGCCCCGATGCACCGCCGCCGATCCGTCCCGCTTCGAGCAGCGCCACCGTCGCGCCGCGCCGCGCCAGCGCGAGCGCGGCCGACAGTCCGGTGAAGCCGCCGCCGATCACGGCAACGTCCACGCGGCCCTGCACGGGCCCTTCATCGCCGAGCGGCGTGGCGGGCGCGGTATCGAGCCAGTAGGACTCTAACTTCATCGTGGGTTTCCTCGTTCGATCTCTAATGCGTTCAGCCGGCGGCGCCGCTGGAAGCCAAGGGTGTTCAGGCCGCGCTTCAAAGGCTGTACTTCAAAGGCCGAGCATCGACGCCAGGCGCCGTAACGATTTCGGCTCGAAGTCGATCATCTCAGTGTTTCCTCTAATAGGCACTTCAGCAACTCGCGAACGCCGGCATTCATGAAGAACGCTTGCGTCGTGAATACATTTAATCAATGCAAAAACAAAAATGCTTTCAATTTGGAGGGTGACCGCCACACAAAGCGCTCGTTTTGCCCCGGCGCGACAGCAGAGTCTGCGGCCATTCGGGCGCACCCTTAGCGCGAGGCGCACGGGGCCGGTGCGCCGCCTCGTCGATCAACCGTTCAGGTCGATCAGCACGCTCTTGAATCTAAGGTTTGCTTCGTAGGCTTGCTTGCCGAGATCCTTGCCGATACCCGAGCGCTTGTAGCCCCCCGTCGGAATGACGAAGTCGTTCGAGCGGCCATAGCGGTTGACCCACACCGTACCGGCCTCGAGCTTTCTGACCAGGCGCAGCGCGCGGCCCACGTCGGCGGTGTGAACGCCCGCCGCGAGCCCGTAGTCGGCATGGGCCGCCAGCGCCAGCGCCTCGTCTTCGGAATCGAAGGTTTGCACGGTCAGGACCGGGCCGAAAATCTCTTCGCGCACCGCCGTGCTGTCGGCGCTCACGTGTTCGAGGATCGTCGGGGCGTAGTAGGCGCCACCGGCGGGGGCGCCGGTTTCGACGGGCCGTGCACCGCAACGCGCCTGCGCACCTTCTTCCAGCGCGGCGCGAACGATGGCGTCGATACGCTGCGCCTGCGGGGCGGAAATAATCGGGGCGAGCGTCGTATCCGCCTCCCAAGTCGCGCCGGCGTTCAATCCTCCGAGGATTCGTTCGATGCGCTCGATGAGGGGCTCGGCGATCGATCGCTCGACGAGCAGACGCGATCCGGCCACGCAGACTTGTCCGGCGTTCGTCGCAATGCCCGATGCGATACGGCGGGCGACATCGTCGAGCCGCGGCGCGTCGGCAAATACGATCTGCGGGCTCTTGCCGCCGAGCTCGAGCGTGACCGGCTTCGTGCCGGAATGCGCGCACGCGGCCATGATCGCCGCCCCGGTGCGCGTCGAACCCGTGAAGGTGACCTTGCCGATGAGCGGATGACGGACCAATGCGTCTCCGGTCGTACGCCCATCGCCTTGAACGACGTTGAAGACGCCGGCAGGCACGCCAGCCTCGATCGCGAGTTCCGCCAGCCGCACCACCGAAAACGGCGTCATCTCCGAGGGCTTCAATACGACGGCATTGCCGGCCGCCAAAGCGGGGCCGATCTTCCACGAAGCCATGACGAGCGGAAAATTCCAAGGCGCGATTGCGCCGACCACGCCATAGGGTTCGGCGATCGTCATCCCCAGGTGGCCGTGATCGGTCGCCGCGACGTCGCCGCCGATCTTGTCGGCGAATTCCGCGTAGAAGCGAATGCCTTCGGCCGCGAACGGGACATCCCACGCGAAAGCGTCACGTATGGGGCGCGTCGAGCCGAGCGCTTCGAGAGGCGCAAGCGTGTCGGCGTCGGCGGCGATCGCATCGGCGAAGCGGCGCAGGATGCGCGCGCGCTCGCGCGGGGCCATCGTCCCCCATCCGCTCTGGCGCCACGCGCGCCATGCGTTGTCGACCGCGTGCGCCACCAGACCGGCATCGCCAATGGGCAATTCGGCGTAGACACGGCCGTCGGAGGGGCGCGCGACGTCGAGGCTCGCCCCTTGCGTCCGTACATATTCCCCGCCGATGTAATGCGCGCCGCGCACGACGATCGCGCCCGGGTCGAAGCTGTTCATTTGAGGATCCTCCCTGGTCTAGGCCGCCAGCACCGGCGCTGCGGCACATCGGCTCCATGGATGAAATCGTAAGGCGGGAGACGCAGCATATGTCGCCGACAAAATTCGCCCGACGGCAGAACGCGCGCGTCGTTGCGTCGCTAACCAGCGAGATTGCATTGCACCAAAAGCGGCGCGCGGCGGGGCCTTCCAATGAAAAGATCGTCCTAGTCAGGCTGCGTGGCCCATGACACAGTTCGTACCAGTCAAGACCATGAGGGGGTGTGCGTGTCCGACTCCATTCAATACAGGCGGTTCACCGCGGCAGATATCGAAGCCGCTCATGCGCTGACCGTCGAACTCAAATGGCCGCATCGCGCGGAAGACTGGCAATTCGTCGCCAGCATAGGCGAAGGCTTCGTCGCCGAGCGCGACTCGCGCGTCGTCGGCACCGTGCTCTGCTGGAAGTATGGGGAGCGAACTTCGTCGGTCGGCATGATCATCGTCTCGCCGGCCCATCAGGGCTTCGGCATCGGCCGCAGGCTCACCGAGATGGCGTTGGAAGCGCTCGGCGCGCGAGCCACCATCCTCCACGCGACCCCGGCCGGGCGGCCGCTTTACGAAAAACTCGGCTTTGCGCCCGTCGGCATGCTCGACCAGCATCAAGGCGCTGCGCTGCAGCCGCCTCTCTTGCCGCTGCCCCCGCGGGAGCGCCTGCGTCCGCTGGGCGTCAACGACACGCCGCGCCTGATCGAACTGGCATCGCGCGCGAGCGGCCTCGACCGCTCGTCCGTGCTGCCGGCGCTGCTCGAATCCGCCGAAGGCATCGGCCTCGACCGCGATGGCGAACTGATCGGCTTTGCGCTGTTTCGACGGTTCGGACGCGGTCGCGCGATCGGCCCGGTGGTCGTACCGCGCGACGAAGATTCGGTGCGCGCCAAAGCGCTCATCGGTCACTGGCTGGCCTCGAACCCCGGCATGTTCATCCGCCTGGATACGCCTGGCGACAGCGGACTGACCGACTGGCTCGAATCGCTCGGCCTGACGCGCGTCGACACCGTCGTCAAAATGGTGCGCAACGCCGAGCAGATGCCGGGCCCCGACGACGAATTCGCCCAGTACGGCATCATCAATCAAGCGATCGGCTAAAGCGCGCGGCGCCGACGGAGCGTCAGCAGAAAATGCTGACCAAAGGGATCAAAACGCGCGCCGTGCACTTTCCAGGGGGCGTTTTTCGGAAACGAAGCGAGGTGCGCCGCCGGTACTATGGAATCGTCATCGTTCCTACTCGTACAGGGCCGTCACCATGTCGATTTCCTCGCTGATCGAAGCCGATCGTAAGCACCTGATTCACCCGGTCGTCAACTATCGCGCGCACGAGGCGCGCGGCGTCACTATCCTCGAGTCAGCGCACGGCTCCTTCGTGCGCGACGCGCACGGCAACGAACTGCTCGATGCGTTCGCGGGCCTGTGGTGCGTCAACGTCGGCTATGGCCAGCAAAGCATCGTCGAAGCCGCTTGCGCGCAAATGAAGAAGCTGCCTTACGCGACCGGCTATTTTCACTTCGGGTCCGAGCCCGCGATCGAACTCGCCGCGCAGCTCGTCGAGCGCACCCCCGCTTCGCTCCAGCACGTGTATTTCACGCTGGGCGGATCGGATGCCGTCGACTCGGCCGTGCGCTTCATCACGCACTACTTCAACGCGATCGGCAAGCCGGGCAAGAAGCAGTTCATTTCGCTCGCGCGCGGGTATCACGGTTCGTCTTCAGTCGGCTCGGGCTTGACCGCCCTGCCCGTCTTTCACCGACATTTCGATCTTCCGCTGCCGCATCAGCACTACATTGCGTCGCCCTATGCGTATCGGAACGATTTCGCCGACGATGCGGCCCTGATCGCCGCCTCGGTCGCCGCGCTCGAAGCGAAAGTGGCCGAACTCGGCGCGCAGCACGTCGCGGCATTCTTCTGCGAGCCGATCCAAGGCTCGGGCGGCGTCATCGTGCCGCCGGTCGGCTGGCTCAAGGCCATGCGCGATGCATGCCGCAAGCTCGACATTCTGTTCGTGGCCGATGAAGTCATCACGGGATTCGGGCGCACCGGCCCGTTGTTCGCGTGCGAAGCGGAGGGCGTCGAGCCCGATTTGATGACCGTCGCCAAAGGGCTGACGGCAGGGTATGCGCCGATGGGCGCGGTGCTGATGTCGGACGAGGTGTATCGCGGCATCGCGGACGGCAGCCTAGAGGCCGCGGTCGGTCACGGCTACACCTACTCGGCGCACCCGGTCAGCGCCGCCATTGCGCTCGAAGTGATGCGGCTCTATCACGAAGGCGGCCTGCTCGCGAACGCGGCGGCGCTGGGCCCGCGCTTCGCGCAAGGCCTGGACGCGCTGCTCGATCACCCGCTCGTGGGCGATTCGCGCCATCGCGGCCTGCTGGGCGCGCTCGAGCTCGTCTCCGACAAGGACACCAAAGCCCGCTTCGACGCCGCGCTGAAGCTGCCCGAGCGCGTCGCGGCCGCCGCCTATCGCAACGGGCTGATCTTCCGCGCCTTCGGCGACAACATCCTCGGGTTTGCCCCAGCGTTGTCCTATACGGCCGGCGAATTCGATCTGCTGTTCGAGCGCCTGCGCCGCACGCTCGACGACGTGCTGGCGGAGCCCGATGTGAGGGCGGCGATCGATCGTGGAACGCGCGTGACCGCGTGCTAAAGTAATCGCTCACCGTTAGTGGTATGACTCGGGCAACGATACGATGACGATGAGCGGCGACAGCAAGCTTGATCGGATCGACTTACGGATCCTTTCGCAACTTCAGAAGCGCGGACGCATTACGAACGTCGAACTTGCCGACGCCGTCGGCCTTTCGCCGAGCCCGTGCTTGATACGGGTCAAGCGGCTCGAGAAGGCCGGCTACATCGTCGGCTACGGCGCGCAGATCCAGCTCGAGAAGCTCGGCGACGTGCAGATCGTTTTCACCGAGGTGACGCTGGCCGATCACCGGCGGGAAGACTTCGTGCGCTTCGTCGCCGCGATCAAGGATGTCGACGAGATCATCGAATGCCATCTCGCGAGCGGCGGATACGACTATCTGCTCAAGTTCGTCACGCGCAGCGTCAGCCACTACCAAAGCGTGATCGAAGGCCTGCTCGAGCGCGATATCGGCATCGAGAAATACTTCAGCTACGTCATCATCAAATCGCCCTTCGTAAAAACGCACTATCCGCTCGAGGTGCTGTTTCCGCATTCTTGAATCAGGGTTGTCGTCGGCATCGCCCGTTTGCGTCTCGCTCGATGCGATGCGCGATGGACTACCTATTTCGCTCATTCCATACTTGGAGGCATTTGCACCATGGCTGGCACTTATCGAATCGCCGTGATCCCCGGCGACGGCATCGGCACGGAAGTCATGCCGGAAGGTTTGCGCGTGCTAGACGCGGCGAGCCGGCGTTTCGGCATTGCGCTCGAATACGAGCATATCGACTGGGCGAGCTGCGATTACTATGAGAAGCACGGGCAGATGATGCCCGACGACTGGAAAGCGCAGTTGCTGCGGTGCGATGCGATCCTGTTCGGGGCCGTGGGTTGGCCAGAGAGGGTGCCCGATCACATTTCGCTTTGGGGCTCGCTGATCAAATTTCGGCGCGAATTCGATCAATACATCAATTTGCGGCCGGCGCGGCTGTTCGAAGGCGTACCCTCGCCGCTTGCCAACCGACGCGCCGGCGACATCGACTTCTGGATCGTGCGCGAAAACACCGAAGGCGAGTATTCGTCGGTGGGCGGTGTGATGTTCGCCGGCACCGACCGCGAGTTCGTCGTGCAGGAATCGATCTTCACGCGCCGAGGCAGCGAGCGCGTGCTCAAGTTCGCGTTCGATCTCGCGCAGCGCCGCGCGCGAAAGAAGCTGACCGTGGCGACGAAAAGCAACGGCATCGCGCTCAGCATGCCGTGGTGGGACGAACGCGCGGCCGAGGTCGCCGCCGCCTATCCCGACGTGACGTGGGACAAGCAGCATATCGATATCCTCTGCGCGCGCTTCGTGCTCAACCCCGATCGCTTCGACGTGGTCGTGGCGACGAACCTGTTCGGCGACATCCTGTCCGATCTCGGTCCCGCCTGCACGGGCACGATCGGCCTCGCGCCCTCGGCCAACCTCAATCCCGACCGCGCGTTCCCGTCGTTGTTCGAGCCCGTGCACGGTTCGGCGCCCGACATCGCCGGCAAGAACATCGCCAATCCGATCGCCATGATCTGGTCCGCGGCGATGATGCTCGACTTCCTGGGCCAGCACGCCGGCAAGGAGCGAGAAGCGCACGACGCGATCCTCGCCGCCATCGAAACCACGCTGCAAGAGGGCCCGCGCACGGGCGATCTGGGCGGCAAGGCAAGGACCGACGAAGTCGGCGCGGCCATCGCCGAGCGCGTCGCCCGCGCATGAGGTGCGGGGCATGACGGCCAAGCACGACGAACGACGAACCACAGACGACACAATCCACACGAGAGGAGTCTCGACCATGACGCGCATCTTCACGCCCGAAGCGTTGATTCGCACGGAAAATTTCATCGGCGGCCAATGGGTGCCGGCCGCCGACGGCAAGCGCTTCGCCGTGACCGACCCGGCGGACGGCAAGACAATCGCCGAAGTGGCGGACAGCCACGCCGCCGATGCGCGCGCGGCGACCGACGCCGCCGCGGCCGCCCTGCCCGCCTGGCGCGACACGCTGCCCAAAACGCGCGCCGAGATTCTGCGCCGCTGGCATGCGCTCATCCTCGCGAATCAAGACGCGCTCGGGGCGCTGATCTCGCGCGAGCAAGGCAAGCCGCTGGCCGAGGGGCGCGGCGAAGTGGCTTACGGCGCGTCGTACGTCGCGTGGTTCGCCGAGGAAGCGACGCGCATCTACGGCGATTTGATTCCGCAGCAGCAGCACGGCAAACGCATGAGCGCGGTCAAGGAGCCGATCGGGATCGTCGCGGCGATCACACCGTGGAATTTCCCGCTCGCGATGATCGCGCGCAAGATCGCGCCGGCATTGGCCGCCGGCTGCACAGTGGTGGGCAAGCCCGCCGAGGACACGCCGCTCACGGCGTCGGCGCTCGTGCTGCTCGCGCAAGAAGCAGGCGTGCCGCCCGGCGTCCTGAACCTGATCACGGCTTCGCGCGAGCGTGGGATCGACGCCGTGGGCGACTGGCTGCAAGACAGCCGCGTACGCAAGATCACGTTCACGGGCTCGACTGCCGTGGGCAAGTACTTGGCGCGCGAATCGGCCGGCACGCTCAAGAAGCTCTCGCTCGAATTGGGCGGCAACGCCCCCTTCATCGTGTTCGACGACGCCGATCTCGATGCGGCCGTCACGGGGCTGCTCGTCGCGAAGTTCCGCAACGGCGGTCAGACTTGCGTCAGCCCCAATCGCGTCTACGTGCAAGCCGGGGTCTACGAACGTTTCGCCGCCCTGCTCGCCGAGCGTGTGAGCGCATTGAAGGCGGGCCCCGCCAGCGACCCGGCTACGCAAATCGGGCCGATGATCAACGCGCGCGCGGTGGACAAGATCGCACGGCATGTGGACGATGCGCTCACGCGCGGCGCGCGGGTCGTGACGGGCGGCAAGCGCCTGCCCGAACTGGGCGTCAATTTTTTCGCGCCGACCGTCCTGGCCGATGCGAACGCCAGCATGCAGCTATGCGATGAAGAAACGTTCGGCCCTGTCGTCCCGCTCTTTCGCTTCGACAACGAACAAGAGGCCGTCGATGCGGCGAACGCCACGCCCTTTGGACTCGCGTCGTACTTCTACAGCAACGACATGAAGCGGGTCGAGCGCGTGTCGCGCGCGCTCGAATCAGGCCTTGTCGGCATCAACGAAGGGGCGATTTCGAGCGAGGCGGCCCCGTTCGGCGGCGTCAAGGAATCGGGCTACGGCAGGGAGGGGTCGAAGTATGGCCTCGACGATTATCTGTCGATCAAGTACGTGTGCCAGGGCAATCTGGCGTAGCGACCCGACGACGAACCGGACGAACCGGATGGGCGGGTTGAGTGCAGGCGATAGGCGGCGTTTCGCCAAACGTTGCGGTGCGGGCTAGAATGCGCACGTTTGCTGAGACACTCGGATGACGACATGTACATCGATAGCCACTTCCACATCTGGTCGCTCGCGCGCGGCGATTACGGCTGGCTCACGCCCGATATCACCGCGCTCTACCGCGACTTCGGCGTCGCCGACTGGCAGGCCCAATGGGGTCCGCTCGGCGTCAGCGGCGGCATCCTCGTGCAAGCGGCCCCGACCGAGGCCGAAACCGCGTTCCTGCTCGAGCAGGCCGCCGCGCACGCCGATCTCGTACTGGGCGTAGTGGGTTGGGTCGATTTCGAACATGCCGATGCCCCCTCGCGCATTCGATCGCTCGCGGCCGATAAACGGCTCATCGGCTTGCGGCCCATGCTGCAGGATCTACCCGATCCCGCATGGATCGCGCGCGAATCGGTCCAGCCTGCGCTGCAAGCCATGGCGGACGCCGCATTGACGTTCGATGCGCTCGTGCACCCGGTTCATTTGCCTTACATCGACGCGCTGGCCGAACGCTACCCCACGCTCACGATCGTCATCGATCATGCCGCGAAGCCGTCCATTGCCACGGGAAAGGACCGCGATGCCTGGATGCGTGCATTGACCGCGCTCGCGCGGCGGCCGTCGGTCTACTGCAAGCTGTCGGGGCTCTGGACGGAAGCCGCGCCGGGAGCGAGCGTGTCGAGCGTCGAGCCGTGGGCCGAGGCGGCGCTCGATCTCTTCGGCGTGGAACGCATGCTGTGGGGCAGCGATTGGCCCGTCCTGCGCTGCGCGGGCGGCGCGGCCGACTGGTTCGACTGTGCGATGCGGATGGTAGCCGCGCGCGGACAAGATGCAGTGGCCAACCTATTCGACGGCAACGCCCGGCGCGCCTATCGGTTGACGCCACGCTCTTGACGGCTCGCGCGGGCGACCGATCGATCGAGTGTCAGAACTCGATCGACGGCGATGCAGGCGTCAAGATCGTTTTGTCCACGGGGGCCGCCCAGAGGGCTTTCAATTCGTTCGCCAAGGCGTCGAGCAACCTCGTCACATCGGTGAACGCGGTACTGTGTAGCGCCTCGGCTACGATCAACACAGCGGAGGTCTCCGGCCTCACCGCAGACAGCGCGCTTTGCCGATGCGTCCAACGGCGTGCGTGCGCGGCTTTCCCCGCGTCGACGAATACCACCTCGCCCACGTCCGGTCGTTCGGTCTCGCCGGCGAAAGACTGATACCGCTCATCGCCCGCGGCCAAGCGCACTTCGAGATGCCGTTCGACCTGCAACAAGTCGAATACGGCGATGGGAATCCCGAACGCCAGCGACATTGCGTTGCACAGATCGACCAAGGGATGCAGGCTGGGAAGGGCGCCCTCCTTTCGGAAACGCCGGAGCAGCGATTCCGCCGCGCAGCGGTATTGAGTGGGCTTGAGTCCCATCTGCGAGAACGCGCGGCGCCATGCCTGGATCTCCGGCCAGTCGCCTTCGGAGGAGACATCGAGCCGCGCGCGCGCGAGCGACTGATACTCGGCCGTGCGCGGCCGAACCTCCCTATCGGCGGCAAGCCCCCGCGCGATCAGCACGCCGGGGACCAAGCTCGGGTAGCCGCGCCAAATGTCGGGCGAGTGTCGGAAATACATCGAGCGGCCTCCTGTTCATGAGAAAAGTCACAGGGTGGCCGAGGCCGCGCTCGCGGTCTTGAACGAAATTGCAGCGGGAGGGCGCGCGCCTGACGGGCGCACGTAGCCGTACGTCGAAGCGCGCCGGCCGCAATATGCCGCTGCTTGGCCGAGGCGCACCCGCGAACGCGCGCGCCCCGTCCCCGGCGGCAAGGTCTTACTTGCGCTTGAGCTGCGAAAGGTCGCGCACGGCGCCCCGATCGGCCGAGGTCGCCAACGCGGCATACGCCTGCAGCGCCTGCGACACGGCGCGTTCGCGACCAACCGGCTGCCAGGCTTGGTCGCCGCGCGCCTCCATGGCCGCCCGGCGGCTCGCCAACACCTCGCTGGATACAGCCAAGTGCATCTTGCGCTGAGGAATGTCGATCTCGATCACATCGCCGTCTTCCACGAGACCGATCGTGCCGCCTTCCGCCGCCTCGGGCGACGCATGGCCGATCACGAGCCCCGACGAACCGCCCGAGAAACGACCGTCGGTAAACAGCGCGCACGTCTTGCCCAACCCCTTCGATTTCAGATATGAAGTGGGGTACAGCATTTCCTGCATGCCGGGGCCGCCCTTGGGCCCTTCGTAACGGATCACGACGACATCGCCCGCCACGACCTTGTCGCCGAGAATCGCCTCGACGGCGTCGTCCTGGCTTTCGAACACGCGCGCACGGCCGGAGAACACCCATTGCGACTCGTCGACGCCGGCCGTCTTGACGATGCAGCCCTTCTCGGCCAGGTTGCCGTACAGCACCGCGAGACCGCCGTCTTTCGAATATGCGTTCTGCTTGCTGCGAATACAGCCGCTCTTGCGGTCAGTGTCGAGCGAAGTGAAAGTCGCCTCTTGGCTGAACGCGACCGTGGTCGGAATCCCGCCCGGCGCCGCGCGATAAAACTTCTGCGCTTGCTCGCCGGCTCCGCCCACGACGTCCCACTTGGCGATCGCATCGCCCAGCGTGCCGCTGTGCACGTTGCCGCACGACAGGTCGACGAGCTCGGCGCGCGCGAGTTCGCCGAGAATGCCGAGAATGCCGCCCGCGCGATGCACGTCTTCGATGTGGTACTTGTCCGTCGCGGGCGCCGCCTTGCACAAGCACGGCACTTTGCGCGAAATGCGATCGATGTCCGACATCGTGAAATCGACGCCGGCTTCCTGCGCGGCCGCCAGCAAGTGCAGCACGGTATTAGTCGAGCCGCCCATGGCCACGTCGAGCGCCATGGCGTTTTCAAAGGCCTGCTTGGTGGCGATGCTGCGCGGCAGAACCGACGTGTCCTCTTCCTGATAGTAGCGACGGCACAGATCGACGACGAGACGGCCGGCTTGCTCGAACAGGCCCTTGCGCCAGGCGTGCGTGGCCACGATCGTGCCGTTGCCCGGCAGCGAGAGGCCAATCGCCTCGGTCAGGCAGTTCATCGAGTTGGCGGTGAACATCCCCGAGCACGAGCCGCACGTGGGGCAGGCGCTGCGCTCCACTTCGGCGACTTCGGCATCGCTGATTTTCGGATCGGCGGCTTTGATCATCGCGTCGATCAGGTCGATCTTCGCGATCACTTGACCGTCGGTGGGCGATTTGACCTTGCCGGCTTCCATCGGACCGCCGGAGACGAACACGACGGGGATGTTCAGGCGCATCGCCGCCATCAACATGCCAGGCGTGATCTTGTCGCAATTCGAAATGCAGACCATGGCGTCGGCGCAGTGCGCGTTGACCATGTATTCCACGGAATCGGCGATCAGTTCGCGCGAAGGCAGCGAATAGAGCATGCCGCCATGGCCCATGGCGATGCCGTCGTCCACGGCGATGGTATTGAATTCCTTGGCTACCCCGCCTGCCGCTTCGATTTCCTTCGCGACCAGCGCGCCCAAATCGCGCAGATGCACATGACCCGGAACGAACTGCGTGAACGAATTCACGACGGCGATGATCGGTTTGCCGAAATCGTCGTCTTTCATGCCGGTGGCGCGCCACAACGCGCGCGCGCCGGCCATGTTGCGGCCGTGGGTGGAAGTACGTGACCGGTAGTGGGGCATCTGTATCCTCTGGTGTGGCAAAGGCAAGGGCAGCGGCTGTCGCCCTTGCGGTCGTTATCGTGGAATAGCCGAATGATGCGAGAAGGCCCGTAAGACGTCCAATATATTTTTGCTACGCGATTAGGTCGGAAATTATATCAACGCGGACAGCGCCGGACGGCACTCGCCTACGCCCAAATCGACCTGACCGCTGTTGGGGTACGACCTAGTGCTCAACGGTTCGACCGCGATGCAACATGGGGTTGAGGACGCGGGCGAACCAGGAATAATCGGGGACACTTCGCCATAGCTAGGATTGAGCCGGAATTGCGCCTCTTTTTGCCCAATCGCATTCGAGGGCGGGGGTGCACACTGTCTCCATCGACACGCTGATCGCCTCAAAGGTAGACGGCTTGGGTCGCGATCCTCGACATTTAGGAGACTGGCATGACCACATTGGCGGTAATTGTTTGCGTTTGGGCCATGGTCGCCACGTGCGCGGCCCTCTTCATTCGCGGCGCCAGCCCGCGCCTTGAGCGCGCCACGGTGCGCGTGTCGCCGGACAACCATCGAACGCACGCTTCGTTCACCGAATAACCGCCGGCGGGCGCCCGCCCGCACCTAGTCAGGTCCGCGTCGTCGATCGGCCGGGCCTTGCCTAGTTTTTCCCCGCCTCATCTCGTCGTTCCTATCGCAACGACGCTCTCTTCCGCTCTCGCTGGAATCGCACTTCCCCTGCTCCTTGCACGAGGCCGCGCAAAGCCGCCTGATAAAATCGCTGGCGCCAGCTACGAACAAGGACCTCTTCATGTCGACCGCCTCGCATGCGCTCCCTCGCTGGACGCTATGGGCTCCGCTCGCCGCATGGCTGATACTCGCGCTGTCGCGCATCTTGCCCGCGCAGGGGGTCGCCGTCGCCCTTCTCGCCGCCGCGCTCGCGGGCGCTGTCTTCGCGGCAGTCCATCACGCCGAGGTCGTCGCGCATCGCGTGGGCGAACCGTTCGGTACGCTCGTACTCGCCATCGCCGTGACGATCATCGAGGTCGCGTTGATCGTTTCCGTTATGCTGACGGGCGGTCCCGAGAAAGCCGGCCTCGCGCGCGACACGGTATTCGCCGCGGTCATGATCGTTTGCAACGGGATCGTCGGACTGTGCCTGCTCGTGGGCGGCTGGAAACACGGCGAGCAGGACTTTCAAGGGCTGGGCGCGAGCAAGGCGCTCGCGGTGCTGGCTTCGTTGTCGGTGCTTTCGCTCGTCATGCCCAATTACCTGAGCGCGATGCCTGGACCGCAGTTGTCCACGTCGCAGCTCGCGTTCGCGGGGGTATCGTCGCTCGTGCTGTACGGCGTGTTCGTGTTCGTCCAAACCGTGCGCCATCGCGGCTATTTTCTCGCGGCGGAAACGAGCGAAGACGCCGCGCATGCAGTCCGGCCCAGCGGCCGCGTCGCGTTGACCAGCGTGGCGCTGCTGTTCGCGAGCCTCGTTGCCGTCGTGCTGCTCGCGAAGCTGCTCTCGCCCGCGGTCGAGCGCGGCGTGCTCAGCATCGGCGCGCCCGCGGCCACGGTCGGCATCGTGATCGCGGCGCTCGTGCTGCTGCCCGAAGGGCTGGCCGCCGTGGGCGCCGCCCGTGCGAACCGGCTGCAGACCAGCATGAACCTCGCGCTGGGCTCGGCCCTCGCCAGCATCGGGCTGACGATTCCGACGGTCGCCGCCGTGTTCGTTTGGACGGGGCGCCCGCTCTTGCTTGGGATCGGGGGGATGGAAACGGTGTTGCTGGCGCTGACCTTGTTCGTGAGTTCGTTGACGCTCAGCACGGGACGCACGACCGTGCTGCAGGGGGCGGTGCATTTGTCGCTGTTCGCGGCGTACTTGTTTCTGTCCGTCACGCATTGACGGCGGGCAAAGCATGCGCGGCGGGTCTCACGACTCAAGACCCGCAGAACATTTGCCGTAGTACATCACAAGCGTGTGCGACAAGCCGGTCAGCAGCCTCGGATGCAAACGAATTCTCGATGTCATGCAAGCAACCCTCATCCAACTGACCGCTAGCAAGCGCCAACGACTGACCGCCGGGGTGGCAGCGGCCGTCTTGCTATGCGCCATGCTGCTCGTCTGGCCGTATGCGACGGTCCAGGGCAGCACCATCGAGCCGTTCATGCCGGTCTTCTCCACGTCGGTCGTGTTCGCCGAAGGGCTCACCGCTTATCTCCTAGCGACGCAGTACCGCGTATCGGGCCGCCCCGTCTTCGCGGTTTTAGCAAGCGGTTACGCCTTCACCAGTGTCGCCGCCGCCGTTCATCTCGCCGTCTATCCGGGCGTCTTCGCCCCCACCGGCCTCCTTCATGCGGGAAGGCAAACAGCAATCTGGATATGGCTGCTGTGGCGCGGCGCATTCGCGTTGTTCGTCATGCTCGCTCTCGCGATCAGGTCGCGCCCGCCGATCGCCAGTCACGATGGACGACGCTCGCGCGGCGCGCTGGCGATGGCTGGGGCGATCGCGCTCTCGAGCGCGCTGTGCTGGGCCGCGATCGCCGCGCACGATCGGCTGCCCAATCTCGTCGCGAGCGCGGGGCCGTATCGGCACTTGACCGCCAATCCCGCGATCGTTTCGGTCGTGCTGACGTGCATCGCCGCGCTCGCCGTCTACGCCTACGTCACGCGGCTGCGCACCTTGATGGACCTCTGGCTCGCGTTCGCACTGCTTGCCGGCATCGGCGATATCGTGCTCACGCTCGGCGCGGGCGCGCGGTACAGCATAGGCTGGTACGCCGCGCGCATCGCGTCGATGGTGTCGGCCAACGCCTTACTTGGGATGCTCGTGTCGGAGACGAGCCGTACCTACTTGAGCCTTGCCGATGCGCATCGCACGCTGCAAGCGCTGTCGGTGCGAGACGGGCTGACGGGCGTGTTCAATCGCGCCTACTTCGACGAACGCTATCCTCGCGAACTAGCGCTCGCGCGCGCGGCCGGCTATCCCGTATCGATCCTGCTGGTCGACGTCGATCACTTCAAGGATTACAACGACGCGTTCGGCCATTTGGCCGGCGACGAGTGTCTTCGACGTATTGCCCACGCGCTGGCCGCGTCCTTGACGCGCCAAACCGATTTCGTCGCCCGCTACGGCGGCGAGGAATTCGTCGTCATGCTGCCCGCATGCGATCCGCGCGTGGGGGCGAGCACCGCGGAACGCTTGCGGCAAGCCGTGGCCGATATGAAGCTGCCCGGCCCCTCGGAAAAAACGCCCTACGTGACGATTTCGATCGGTCACGCATCGAGCCGATCGCACGCGGACCTACAAGGGGCGACCCTGCTGGCCAGCGCCGACGCGGCGCTCTACGCGGCTAAGGCCTCCGGGCGCAATCGCGTGGAGCACGAACAAGCGGGATAATGCCGTGCACAGAGGTCGAGCGCGACGCCGCGCTCGCGCCCACAGTCGCTCGTCCACGAGGACAACGCATGAACTTTCGCGAAACCATCGGCGCCCGCACCTATCGCTTCGACAGCCTCGCCGCGCTGCTCGCCAAGGCGAGCCCGCGGCGCTCCGGGGATGAACTGGCGGGCCTTGCCGCCGCCACGGAGGAAGAACGCGTAGCGGCGAAAATGGCGCTCGCCCAAACACCGCTCACCGTATTTCTGACCGAAGCGCTGATCCCTTACGAGCACGACGAGGTCACGCGGCTCATCGTCGATACGCATAGCGCCAAGGCCTTCGCTGAAATCTCGCATCTAACGGTGGGCGATTTTCGCAATTGGCTGCTGGCCGATACCACCGACACGGCGGCGCTCGAGCGCGTCACGGCCGGTCTTACGCCCGAGATGGTCGCGGCCGTGTCGAAGCTGATGCGCAACCAGGATCTGATACTCGTTGCGCGTAAGCGGCCCGTGGTGACCCGATTCAGGAATACCGTGGGGTTGCCAGGCCGTCTTTCCGTAAGACTGCAGCCGAACCATCCCACCGACGATGTGAAAGGCATCGCCGCCTCGATGATCGACGGTTTGATGTACGGATGCGGCGACGCTATGATCGGCGTCAACCCCGCCTCCGATTCGCTCGCGGCCATCAGCGCGCTGCTGTCGATGATGGACGATTTCCGCCGCGCTTACGCGGTGCCCACGCAAACATGCGTGCTGACGCACGTGACGAACACGCTCGCGGCGATGGAAGCCGGCGCCCCCGTCGATCTCATCTTCCAGTCGATCGCGGGCACCGAAAAGGCGAACGCGGGTTTCGGCATTTCGCTGTCGCTGCTGGCCGAGGCCTACGACGCCGGGCTATCGCTCAAGCGCGGCACGGTGGGCGAAAATCTGATGTACTTCGAAACCGGGCAAGGCAGCGCGCTGTCGGCCAATGCGCATCACGGCGTCGATCAGCAAACGTGCGAGGCAAGAGCCTACGCGGTGGCACGCCGGTTCAATCCGTTCCTGACGAACACGGTAGTCGGTTTTATCGGCCCTGAATATCTGTACGACGGCAAGCAGATCATCCGCGCGGGCCTCGAAGACCACTTCTGCGGCAAGCTGCTTGGCGTGCCGATGGGGTGCGACATCTGCTACACGAACCATGCCGAAGCCGATCAGGACGATATGGATACGCTGCTGACGCTGCTCGGCGCGGCCAACGTGAACTTCATCATGGGCGTGCCCGGCGCGGACGACATCATGCTCAACTACCAGAGCACGTCCTTTCACGATGCGCTTTACGTGCGGCGCTTGCTCGATCTCAAACGCGCGCCCGAATTCGAATCGTGGCTCGAGGCGATGCGCATCACCGATGCCTTCGGCCAGATTCAGGATCAGGCGCGTCATCCGCCGCTACTCGATTGGATCGAACGATGACGGACGACATCTCGGACAGCCCCGGCGCAAAAGCCGTCGCCGCTAACACTTGGCACGCGCTGCGCCGATTCACCGATGCGCGCATCGCACTTGGGCGCGCCGGCGCAAGCTTGCCGACGGCGCCGCTGCTTGCGTTCAACCTAGCCCACGCTCAAGCGAGAGACGCGGTTCACGCCCCGCTCGACACCGAGGCGCTCAAACGCGAACTCAACGCGCGAGCGCTCGATTCGATCGAAGTGCGCAGCGCCGCGCACAGCCGCGAGCAGTATTTGAGGCGGCCCGATCTCGGGCGTGTGCTCGATGCGGCAAGCGCCGAGCAGCTCGCGCGGCATGCGGCCAGCGCGAAGACCCAACCGGATTTGGTCTTCGTCATCGCGGACGGGCTGTCCTCTCGAGCCGCCGCGTTGCACGCCATTCCGTTGATCGATCGAACCATCGCGCAATTGAACGGCTGGCACATCGGCTCGGTGGTCGTCGCCACGCAGGCGCGCGTGGCGCTCGGCGATCCGATCGGCGAGCTCACGCAGGCGCGGATGGTCGCCGTCCTGATCGGCGAACGGCCCGGCCTCAGTTCACCAGCCAGCCTCGGCGTGTACCTGACGTATCAGCCGCGCGTCGGACGCAGCGATGCGGACCGCAACTGCATTTCGAACGTGCGGCCCGAAGGCCTTGCTTACGATGCGGCCGCTTTCAAGCTCGCGCATCTGCTCGACGCGGCGCGCAGCCGCCAACTCACGGGCGTAGCCTTAAAGGACGAAAGCGTCTGGGACGGCGCCCCGCTGCTCGCGCCTAACGAGCGGCGCTAGCCCGGTAGAGGTCTAGCGCCTTTCTAGCCTGAGCCTGCACGGCCCGCCGTACGAGCGGCGTCCACCCGAGCAGCCAGCCCTTGAGCCCGAGCGCTTGGCGCGACCACCGCCACAGGTCGAACGTGTCTCGATGCTCTACGATCGATCCATCGCGGAAGACGAACCGCGCGTCGATCCGGTTCACCACGGTTCGCCCCGTTTGCGCGAACACATACGTCGCGGTCCACGATGCCCGGCCAGTATGGTCGTTCGCCTCGACATCGGAGAACGTCAGCGAAAAATCTTTGGCGCGCCGCGTCAGCATGCGCCACATGTCGCTTGCGGCCGCACCGCGCAACTCGCCGAAAGCCGGATCGCTGAATATAACGTCGTCGGCGTAGCAACGCGCCATCGCCTCGGCATCGAGTTTTTGGAAGGCCTCGTAGAAACGGACCACAAGGCCGGCGTTGGGATGACGATCGTCCATAGGCTGCGGATAACCCCGATTTTTGTTTAATGGAAAGGCGGGCCCAGCCGCCACGATACTACGCGCGGGCCACACTCGTGTCCTGCGTAGCGGCTCACTCCCACTGCCCCGACTTGTCCTCCGGATCGACGAGCGTCATGCCGGCCGCGGGCAATGGCAACGCCGTCTTATAGCGCACCTGCTTCAGCGCGAAGCTCGAGCGAATGTTCGAGACACCCGGAATCGTCGTCAACCGCTCGATAATGAAACGCTCGAGCGCGCGCATGTCAGGCATGACGACGCGCAGCAGATAATCCGCGTCCCCGGACATCAGGTAGCACTCCATCACTTCCGGCTGTTCGGAAATCGCTTGCTCGAAGCGCTGCAACGCATGCTCGACTTGCTTCTCGAGGCTCACCTGAATGAACACGTTGATGCTGAGCCCGAGCGGCTCCGGATCGAGCAGCGTGACTTGCTGCTTGACGAGACCGAGCTTCTCCAGCGCACGGACGCGATTGAAGCAAGGCGTGGTCGACAGATTGACGGCGCGCGCCAGCTCCGCATTCGTGATCCGCGCGTTCTGCTGCAGCTGATTCAGGATGCCGATGTCGATGCGATCGAGTCGCCTAGGGTTTACGCTCATTCTTCACAATTCTTTAAATTAACCAATTGGAAGAATATTTACACTACCTAAAGCCAAAATCAAAGCGAAATGAGACGCAAATTTTGCATAGCGGCGGGTAGCATGACTCCTATTGATGCAAGCCGACGAGGCTTCGGCGGGGGATATGCCATGACGGATTTGTCGAACGGGATGGAGCAAGCGATACACGCCGAGGCCGGCACGGTCGACTCGGATCCGGCGGAAACGGCCGAATGGCTGGAAGCGCTCGACGCCGTACTCGCTCATGTGGGCAAGGCGCGTGGGCAATACCTGCTCGATCGCCTCGCCGACCACGCGCACCGCGCCGGCCTCGCGCCCGCCCGTGCTCGCGCCACGCCATACCTGAACACGATTCCCGTTCACGAGCAGCCCCGCTATCCGGGCGACCTCGACATCGAAGAGCGGCTGTCCGCCGCGCTGCGCTGGAATGCCCTGGCGATGGTCGTGCGCGCCAATCGCGCCTATGGCGAGCTGGGCGGCCATATCGCAAGCTATGCGTCGGCCTCCGATCTGTTCGAAGTCGGCTTCAATCACTTCTTTCGCGCCGGCGCACCCGGCGTGGAATCCGGCTCGGGCGGCGACCTCGTTTACTTCCAGCCGCATTCGTCGCCGGGCGTCTACGCCCGCGCGTTCCTCGAAGGATTTTTGACCGAAGACCATTTGCGGCACTACCGCCGAGAAATCGCCGGGCCCGGGCTCTGTTCTTACCCGCACCCGTGGCTGATGCCCGACTTCTGGCAGTTCCCCACCGGCTCGATGGGCATCGGCCCAATCAACGCGATCTACCAAGCGCGTTTCATGCGCTACCTGCACAACCGTGGTCTTGCGCAGACAGAAGGCCGGACGGTCTGGGGTTTCTTCGGCGACGGCGAAATGGACGAACCCGAATCGCTTGGCGCGCTCTCGCTCGCCTCGCGCGAAGGGCTCGACAACCTCGTCTTCGTGATCAACTGCAACCTGCAGCGGCTCGACGGCCCAGTGCGCGGCAACGGCCGCGTGATCGACGAATTGGAGGCGCATTTCGCCGGTGCGGGATGGAACGTGATCAAGGTGCTGTGGGGCTCCGATTGGGACCCGCTGTTCGCCCGCGATCATGCCGGCGCGTTGGCCCGCGCATTCGCCGATACCGTCGACGGCCAGTTCCAGACCTTTTCGGCGAACGACGGCGCCTACAACCGAACGCGCTTTTTCAGCCAAAACCCGTCGCTCTCCGCGCTCGCCGCGCAACTCACCGACGCCGAGATCGACCGCCTGCGCCGCGGCGGCCACGATGCGCGCAAGCTGCACGCCGCCTATGCCCGTGCGCTCGCGCACCGGAGCCAACCCACCGTCATCCTCGCCAAGACGATGAAGGGCTTCGGCATGGGTGCGGCGGGACAAGGCCGCATGACCACGCATCAACAAAAGAAGCTCGAATTAGAAGACCTGAAGGCGTTTCGCGATCGCTTTCGCCTGCCATTGTCCGACGACGACGTCGAACAGTTGACCTTTTACAAGCCGAAGGAAAACAGCCCGGAAATGCAGTATTTGCATGCCCGACGGGCTGCCCT
>DATJJH010000080.1:0-42227 GCA_035492395.1 Trinickia sp.
CTCGACGCGAATCACATTCCGTTCGAACTGATCGCGCAAGAAGGTGAGCACGGCGTCCTGCGTGCACACGTTGCACGGGCCAATCCTGTCTGGCAGGACGTGGAAAACGGCAACGAGGTGCTCGTCGTGTTTCGCGCGGCCGACGCCTACATCTCGCCGAATTGGTATCCGAGCAAGCACGAGCTTCATCGGCAAGTGCCGACTTGGAACTACATCGTCGTCCACGCTCACGGGCGCATCACCATTCGGGACGACGAAAAGTACGTGCGCGGCGTGGTGGCGCGGCTCACCCGCAGGCATGAAGCGACGCAGCCGCAGCCCTGGAAGATGAGCGATGCGCCGGCCGACTATATCGACACGCTGCTCAAGTCGATCGTTGGGTTGGAGATCGAGATCACGCGGCTGGTCGGCAAGAGCAAACTAGGCCAGAACAAAGAGGTCCGCGACATTAAGGGCGCCGGCGAAGCGTTGCGGGCATGCGGGCAGTTTCAAATCGGCGATGCGATGCTGGACGAGGCCGCCCTAAAGGAAAGGCGGAACGCCGAGTAGCGTCGTCCGTCTGCACGATCAGCACGCAATGCAACCGCAATCGACATGCGATCGACACACGACTGGCCTGGCCAAATGCCGGGCAACTGACTCTGTCCGCAGGCCTAGAACCAGCGCAAATTGAACGGCGTTGCGCTTCCCGAGGCCCCTGTGTCGATCCACACTTTCTTTTCCGCCAATCTGATGCTGGCGTACTTGGCCTATTTCGTCGGCACCGCGAGCCCGGGGCCGAGCAATCTCGCGATCATGTCGATCGCGGCCAATGACGGACGCAAAGCCGCATTGGCCTTTGCACTGGGCGTGATTTCGGGGTCGATGTTTTGGGCGACGGTCGCGACATTGGGCGTTTCCGCGGCGCTGATCGCTTATTCTCGCTTCATCGTCGCCATCAAGATTTTCGGCGGCCTGTACTTGCTGTGGCTGGCCTATAAATCCGGGCGCACCGCGCTTTCGGCCTCTGTCGCGGCGACATCGAAGGCGAACCGCCCCGCATCGTTCAAAGCGCGCTACCTGAGAGGGGCGTTGCTGCATTTGACCAATCCGAAGGCCGTCCTCGTCTGGGTGTCGATCGTCGCGCTCTCGTCCAATAGTGCGGGCTCGACCCACGGCGCCGTGATTCCGGGTTGCGCGCTCATCGGCTGCTCCGTCTTCAGCGGCTATGCGTTTCTCTTTTCCATGGACTCGGCTCGCCGTCTCTATGCCCGCACTCGCCGCGCCTTGGAAGGATGTCTTGCCGTCGTGTTCGGCGTCGCCAGCATCCGGCTGCTCGCGTGGTCGTCAAGATAAGATCAGCAAACCGACAAAGAAAAAACCCCTGACAAGCCGAAGCTGGTCAGGGGTTTTTACTTGGAGGCGCGAGCCGGAGTCGAACCGGCCTACACGGCTTTGCAGGCCGCTGCATAACCGCTTTGCTATCGCGCCGAAAACGGATTTGCCCGAGCATCCGCAACCGCGCGGCTGCGCAACATCCGGGTTTCAGTTCAGCCGGCCGAGGCCGCTAAACAAAAAGGGAAGCTTAGCTTCCCCGATACCTGGAGCGGGAGACGAGTCTCGAACTCGCGACCTCAACCTTGGCAAGGTTGCGCTCTACCAACTGAGCTACTCCCGCGTATTCCCTTCTACTGCACCGGACATCGCCGAATCGAACCTGCGATGCACCGTATCGAAACTGGAGCGGGAGACGAGTCTCGAACTCGCGACCTCAACCTTGGCAAGGTTGCGCTCTACCAACTGAGCTACTCCCGCAGTTTGCTGCTCTGATGCACTTACCAACTCGTGTGCACCGGAGAAGCGAGATTATGTATAAACCGCTGAAACGTGTCAACACTTTTTGCAGCGATACGCCGCCGTCAAAACCTCGTCTCGCGCGACGCACGCAGGAACGTATCGAGCAGCGGCGTGCAATCGAGCAACTCCGGGCCGCCCGCGCGATGAAATTCGGGGTGCCATTGGACGCCCACGACGAACGGCGCGCGCCGGTAACGAACGGCCTCGATCAAGCCGTCGCCCGCCGACACCGCCTCGACGTTCAATTCACGTCCGAGCGTCTTCACGGCCTGGTGATGGATGGAATTGACCAAGGCCTCGCGACGCCCGGGGAACATGCTCGCCAACGACGAACCGTCCGGAAAGCGCACCGAGTGGCGATGCTGGTCGTAGAACTCATTGACGTGAATGCCCGCCGTCGGCACTTCGGTCGCGATGTCTTGATAAAGCGTGCCGCCGAATGCGACGTTGATGAGCTGGCATCCGCGGCAGATGCCGAGCACAGGCTTGCCCGATTCGATGAATTCGTACAGCAGCTCGAGCTCGTACATGTCGCGTACGCGGTCGCCGGGCCACTCGGCCCGCATGTCGGTCGCCGCGTAAGTTTGCGGCGAGACATCGGCGCCGCCTTGCAAGAGCAGGCCGTCCAGATGCTTGGCGTAGTCGCGCAAGCGAATATTGCTCGGGTGCAGCATCCCCTGATGGCCGACGGTCGGAATCATGAAAACCATCACGTCGCGCGACATCACCCAATGCGCGACCGATTCTTCGAGGTATTGCAGCGTTTTGCCGCGCAGGCCGCGGGCGCCCGGCTCAGGGTGAAAGATCCGCGCCGACACGCCGATGCGCAGCGTGCGCTGGGTAATGCGTTGACCCGCCCGATCGAAGAGCTGGCGCGCGCGAGCCGCGATCGTCCGGCCGAGTACACTCCACGCCGAATCGGATTGCCGCAGGTACGCCGGTTGAGTCTGGGAGACGGCGCCTGCCGGCGGCGGCCTGGGCGTATCGAAATCGGGCGGCGCGCCGAAGCCGGGCGGCGGTGCGCCGGGCGCACCGGCTCCCGAGGCAACCTGAGCCAAGCGCTCCTGGGCCGCGGTTTCCTTGGCGGCCGACTGGCGCGCCTGCTCGGCGTCGACATCGTGCGCCGACGGATTGACGGCCACCGGCTCCACCGACGAGGCCGATTCGAGCGCATCGCTGGATGCCATCGATGTAGCGGTCGGTTGATCGGGAGAACCCGGCGGGACAGCCGGAGACGGAGCGGAAGGCGAAGATTCCAAGCCGGGGCGGCCGGCGTTCGGCGGCGTGTTTTCGCTCATGACGATGGCAAGCGCGTCTCGCACGCGAAGCGATGAAAGGACTTCATTATCCGTCAGCCCGCCGATCCGCCGCAAATCGCCGTCCTGTCCGCAAAAAATGGGGCCAACGGCTACAATGGCCCGATCGACGATGCCCGCGGCCCGCCTCGCACTCGCGCACCGCATCATGCCGCGCGCGACGCGTTTCGCTTCGCACATATATCGCGCCGCCCCCGCGGTGCTCCCTTTCGATATCACATGGCTACCGACTTCGCTCCTTTCCCTCCGCTCGCCCAGCTCGCTGCCGATCTGGCCGCCGGCCGCACGACGAGCCGTGCTTTGGTCGAGACCGCGCTCGAACGCATCGCCGACCCAGTCGGACAAGGCTCGACTGTCTTCCTCGAAGTGGATGCGCAGCAGGCACGCGCCAGCGCGGACGCCCTCGATCGTCTGCGCGGCGCGGGCGCCGTGCTGTCCCCGCTCGCGGGCATCCCCGTCTCGGTGAAGGATTTGTTCGACGTGCAAGGGCAAGTCACGCGGGCGGGCTCGCGTGTGCTGGCCGACACCGCCCCCGCGAGCGCCGACGCCCCCGCCGTGGCGCGGCTGCGTCGCGCAGGCGCCGTGATCGTCGGGCGCACGAACATGACCGAGTTCGCCTACTCGGGGCTCGGTCTCAATCCGCATTACGGAACGCCGCTTTCGCCCTACCGCCGCACGGAGCCGGGCGAGGCGCGCGTCGCCGGCGGGTCGTCCTCGGGCGCCGCCGCGTCGGTGGCCGACGGCATGGCGGCCGTGGCGCTCGGCAGCGACACGGGCGGCTCGCTGCGCATTCCGGCCGCGATGTGCGGATTGACCGGCTTCAAGCCGACCGCGAGCCGCATCCCACGACAAGGGGCGGTGCCGCTGTCGACGACGCTCGACTCATTCGGTCCGATCGGCGTATCGGTGTCGTGCTGCGCGCTCGTCGACCGCCTCCTCGCGGGCCTGGAGCCGCAGGTGCCCGAAGCCCGGCCGCTTGAAGGCCTTCGGCTTGGCGTGCTCACGCATTACGTCACGGACGAACTCGACCCCGAAGTGGCCGCCGCCGTCGAAGCGGCGACGAAGCATCTCGAAGCGGCGGGCGCGATTCTGTCGGACGTGCGCTTCGCGCCGCTCGACCAGTTAGCCACGATCAATCGATTCGGCTTTTCCGGGATGGAAGCCTACGCTTGGCATCGTTCGCTCATCGACACGCATGCCGAGCGCTACGACCCGCGCGTACTCATGCGCATCAAGAAAGGCCAAGCGGCCCTGGCCGCCGATTACATAGAATTGCTCGAAGCACGCGCGGCGTTGATGGAGGCGGCCCAGCGAACGCTGTGGCGGCGCTTCGACGCGATCGTCGCCCCGACGGTGCCGATCACGCCGCCGCGCGTTGCCGACTGCGATGCAGACGATGCCGCCTACACCCGCATCAATGCGCTCGTCCTGCGCAATCCGAGCGTCTTCAACCTGCTCGACGCCTGCGCGATTTCCTTGCCGTGCCATCCTCGCGGTCAGGCCCCGGTCGGCCTGATGCTGGCAGGCGCGCCGCACGCGGACGATGCGCTGCTCGCGACGGCGCTGGCCGTCGAGCGCGTGCTCGAATCGATCCGATGACATTCGAGCGAAACACGCACGGGGCCCCAATTGGCGCCGTGCGCGATCGATCCTTCGAAACCGCACTAGAATTCAACGATTTCGACGATCTCAACAACGGTTTGCCCATCCGGAACGCCCGCATCTCATGAACGATACGTCTTCGCTGCGCCGCGAGCGCGGCCTGCTCGTGCTGCTCGGCCTCATCTGTCTCGGCCTCGTCGCCGGCGCTCTTTACTTGCAATACGCGAAGCACGAAGATCCGTGCCCGCTCTGCATCATCCAGCGCTATTTGTTCCTGCTCATCGCGCTGTTTGCCTTCGTTGGCGCCGCACGCAAAGGCTGGCGCGGCATCGCCGTCTTCGAGACGCTGATCGCGATCACGGCCGCGGCCGGCATCGCCGGCGCGGCGCGGCACTTGTACATCCAGCTGAACCCCGGTTTCAGCTGCGGCTTCGATGCGCTGCAGCCGGTCGTCGACAGCCTGCCGCCCGCCCATTGGCTGCCTAGCGTCTTCAAGGTCGCCGGCCTATGCGAAACGGTCTATCCGCCGATTCTCGGCATCCTGTTGCCGGGTTGGGCGCTCATCGCGTTCGTTTTGATTTTCTTCCCCGTGGTCGCAAGCCTGCGGCGCCGACGCGGACAACGTCGGTTCCGCACGATCTGAGCCTCTCGCGGCCGATGGGAAGGAGTTTGCATCGCCCAGACTAGGGTTAACGCTTAATTTCGTACACCAGGTCGCCGCCCCTTTCTTTCCGCCCCCGGGTCCGAGCTCGTCGATACCCCGCATCGGACGTTTCGTCATGGCGGCCCGCTGATAGCGCCCATCAGCCCGAAGCGATATCTTCCCGCCGCGACGGGTGCTATCTTCGGTTATGGATGGCGATCCACGTGCGCACGGCTTCCTTGGGGGCCGTCGCGTAACGCGCGCCTGATCCCATCATTCAGGATTCGGCTATGACGACGCATCCCATCCGCTTCTATCATCGCGGCGCCATCCGCGAAGTGTCGGGGCTCCCCGTCACGCGCACCGTGCTGCAGCACCTGCGCGAGGATTTGCGCTGCACGGGCACCAAGGAAGGCTGCGCGGAAGGCGATTGCGGCGCGTGCACGGTCGTCGTCGGCGAGTTGGACGCGCGCGGCGCGCTCTCGCTGAAAGCCGTCAACGCCTGCATTCGATTCTTGCCCACGCTGGATGGCTGCGCCCTGTTCACCGTAGAAGACTTGCGCGCCGCCGACGGTGCGCTGCATCCGGTTCAGCAAGCGCTCGTCGACTGTCACGGCTCCCAATGCGGCTTTTGCACGCCCGGCTTCGCGATGTCGATGTGGGCGCTCTATGAAAACCATCCGGCCGGCGCCGGCCTGCCCACGCGCGAGGACATTGCCACCGCACTGTCAGGCAACCTATGCCGCTGCACCGGCTATCGTCCGATCATCGACGCGGCCCAGCGGATGCTCGATACGCAATGCCATGCGCGCGTCGCGCTAGATCGCGAAAGCGTCGTGCGCGCGTTGCGGGGGATACGGCGCACGCCCGAGGAGACGTTCGCCTACGCGGGCGCCGATGTGCGCGGCAGCGCGTTCGGTCAGTCGCGGTTTTGGGCGCCCGCTTCGATCGAAGCGTTCGCGGCGCTGCGCGCCGAGCATCCGGACGCGCTCGTGCTGGCCGGAAGCACCGACATCGGCCTTTGGGCGACCAAACAACTGCGCGATCTGGGCGATCTGCTTTACGTTGGGCGCGTGACCGAGTTGTCGACGACCGAGCGAGATGCAGCGATGCTGACCATCGGTGCGGCCGTCACGCTCGAGCAGGCGTACGCGGCGCTCGTCGTCGATTACCCCGAGCTCGCCGAACTCGGCAAGCGCTTCGCTTCGTTGCCCGTGCGCAATGCCGGCACGCTCGGCGGCAATGTCGCCAACGGCTCGCCGATCGGCGATTCGATGCCCGCGCTCATCGCCCTCGATACGCGGATCGTCCTGAGACGCGGGCAAGACACGCGCGAGCTGCCGCTCGACGCGTTTTACCTCGGTTATCAGAAAACGGCGCTCGAAACGGGCGAATTCGTCGTTGCGCTTCGCGTGCCGCGCCCTGGGCCCGCTTTGCGTTTTCGCACGTACAAGGTGGCCAAGCGCTACGACCAGGATATTTCCGCCGTCTGCGCGGCGTTCGCGCTCGAGTTGGCCGAGGGCGGCATCGTCCGCGCGCGCGTGGCGTTCGGCGGGATGGCGGCCACGCCCAAGCGGGCCGCGCATGCGGAAACGGCGCTCGCCGGCTGCGCATGGAACGAGGAAACGGTGCGGCGCGCCATGGACGCGCTCGCGCTCGACTATCAGCCGCTGACGGACCTGCGCGCATCGAGCGGCTATCGCATGGCCGTCGCGCGCAACCTGCTATGGCGGTTCTGGCTCGAAACGCGCGACGATGCCCCGCTCGCGCTCGCCGAAGTCGATGCGTTCGCGTTCAACGATGCCTACGTACAGGGGAAGGAAGCGCCATGAACCTTCACAGGAATGCGGATACCCCCGTGCACCGCACGTCGCCCGAGATCGAGATCGACATGCCGGCCGCCGGCGCTCAGGCCGATGCCGCCATCGGGGCGCCGTTGCCCCATGAATCGGCCGCACTGCATGTAAGCGGCGAGGCGTGCTACACCGACGATTTGCCGGAACTCGCGGGAACGCTCCATGTCGCCCTCGGGCTCTCGCGCCACGCGCACGCCCGCATCGTCTCGCTCGATTTAACCGCGGTGCGCGAAGCGCCCGGCGTCATCGCCGTACTGAGCGCCGCCGACATCCCGGGCGAAAACAACTACGGCCCCGTCGTACACGACGATCCGATTCTTGCCGACGAACTCGTCCAATATCTCGGCCAACCCGTCTTCGCCGTCGTCGCCACGTCATACGAACTCGCGCGACGCGCCGCCGCGCTCGCCAAGCACGACGACGTGGTGCGCTACGAGCCGCTCGAGCCTGTGCTGACCGTAGCCGATGCGCGCGCTCGGCAACACTATGTGCTGCCGCCGCTGAAGCTGACGCGAGGGTCGCCCGCGGCGCGCATTGCCGGGGCGCCTCACCGCATCGCCGGCGAATTCGAAGTGGGCGGGCAAGAGCAGTTCTATCTGGAAGGACAAGTCGCCTACGCGATTCCGACGGAAGGCGACGGGGTGCGCGTGTTCAGCTCGACGCAACACCCGAGCGAGATGCAATCGGTGGTCGCGCACATGCTTGGCTGGCCCGCGCACAGCGTCGTGTGCGAATGCCGGCGAATGGGCGGCGGCTTCGGCGGCAAGGAATCGCAGTCGGCGCTGTTCGCTTGCGTCGCGTCGCTCGCCTGTGCGCGGTTGCGCCGTCCGGTCAAACTGCGGGCCGACCGGGACGACGACTTCATGATTACCGGCAAGCGGCACGATGCGCTATACCGCTATGAAGCCGGCTATGACGACGATGGACGCATTCTTGGCGCGCGCGTCGAGATCGCGCTACGGGCGGGGTATTCCGCCGACCTCTCGGGGGCCGTCGCCACACGCGCCGTTTGCCATGTCGACAACGCCTACTTCCTGTCGGACGTCGAAATCGTCGCGCTCTCGTGCAAGACGAACACGCAATCGAACACGGCCTTTCGCGGTTTCGGCGGCCCGCAAGGCGCGCTCGTCACCGAGGTCATGCTCGACGGCATCGCGCGCGCACTCGGCCGCGATCCGCTCGATGTCCGGGTCGTCAATTTTTACGGCGTCGGTACGCGCGACGTAACGCCGTATGGTCAGCGCGTCGAAGACAATGTTCTCTCGCCGCTTGCGGCGCGCCTCGTCGAAACGAGCGAGTATCGCGCTCGTCGCGATGCGATCGCCGCGTTCAACGCGACGAGCCCGGTGCTCAAGCGCGGCCTCGCGTTTTCGCCCGTCAAGTTCGGCATCTCGTTCAACGTGGAATTCCTCAATCAGGCCGGCGCGCTCGTGCACGTCTATCGCGACGGCTCGGTGCTGGTCAATCACGGCGGCACGGAGATGGGCCAAGGCGTCAACACGAAAGTCGCGCAAGTCGTCGCGCACGTGTTCGGCCTCGCCCTTGCGCAAGTGCGCGTCACAGCCGCCGATACCTCGAAGGTAGCGAACACGTCGGCTACGGCCGCGTCGACAGGAAGCGATCTCAACGGCAAAGCCGCCGAAGCCGCGGCGTTGAAGATACGCGAACGGCTTGCCGAGGCGGCGGCGCGCATGTTCGGCGCTCGCGCATCGGAGGTTCGGTTCGAACACGGCAACGTCATGGCGCAAGGCGGCACGATCGCGTTCGCGCAGCTCGTCAACGCCGCCTATCTCTCACGCGTGCAATTGTGGTCCGACGGCTTCTACGCGACGCCGAAGATCCATTGGGACGCCAGCACGATGACGGGGCATCCCTTCTACTACTTCGCCTATGGCGCGGCCGTATCCGAGGTCGTCGTCAACACACTGACGGGCGAAAGCAAGCTGCTGCGCGCGGATCTGCTGCACGACGCCGGCCGCTCGATCAATCCGGCCATCGACATCGGCCAGATCGAAGGCGGCTTCATTCAAGGCGTGGGCTGGCTCACGACCGAAACGTTGTGGTGGAACCGCGAGGGACGCTTGATGACACATGCGCCGTCGACATACAAGATTCCCGCGGTCAGCGATACGCCGGCCGCTTTCGACGTGCGCCTCTACGCCAACGAGAACGTCGAGCCGACAATCTTCAGATCGAAGGCCGTCGGTGAGCCGCCTTTGCTGCTCGCGTTCTCCGTCTTTCTCGCGCTGCGCGATGCGATCGCCGCCGCCGCGCCGCAGGCACGGTGCGCTCCACCGCTCGATGCGCCGGCCACGCCCGAGGCTATCCTTGCAGCGCTCGCAAGGTTCGTCGCCCCGCACGGTGATGGCACGAACCATGCACCCACTTTCGACACAGCTGTTGCCGCCGAACGCGCGCCTTGCGCGGCAGGCGTCTCGCGCACGGCTTGAACGGAGCACGACGAACGCATGCAATCCTGGCTCACCGAACTGCAGCAATTGCTTACGCACGGCGATGCCGTCGTGCTCGTGACGGTCGCGCGCGTCGAAGGCTCGACGCCGCGCGAGGCCGGCGCCAAGATGATCGTCACGCGGGAAAGTGCCCGGCATACGATAGGCGGCGGGCACCTCGAATGGCGTGCGATCGAAATCGCGCGAGAGGTACTGCGCGACGGCATGCGCTCGTCGCATATGCGCCGCCTGGAGCGCCTCTCGCTGGGCCCGAGTCTAGGCCAATGCTGCGGCGGCGCCGTCGTGCTCGCGTTCGAGCGGCTCGATATCGGCGATCTCGACTGGGTCGCCGCGCTGGGCAAGCGTTTCCATGCCGGTAAAGCGACGCAGCGCAGCATATCGTTCGGACCCTCGCGCGAGGCCGTGCGGTGGGCCGACGTCGATGCCGGCATCCAAGCGCCCGATTGCCTGCTCTGGGACGGCGCCGGTTTCGACGAAGGCAATGCGTTGCTCACCGAAACGATCGTCTCGCGCGAGTTTCCAGTCGTGTTGTTCGGCGCCGGTCATGTGGGCGCGGCGCTCGCGCGAGTGCTCGCCACGCTGCCGTGCCGCGTGCGTTGGGTCGACGAACGCGACGCGCAATTTCCGCCGCCGTTCGCCGGGGCGCCACCCTCGAACGTGACGATCGACGCGAACGACGCGCCCGACGAAGCTGTCGACGAGGCGGCGCCGGGTACCGCCTTCATCGTGATGACGCACAATCACACGCGCGACCTCGCCTTGGCCGAGCGCATCTTGCGGCGCGACGATTTTCTGTTCTTCGGGATGATCGGCTCGCGCACGAAACGCAGGCAATTCGAGCACCGTCTGGCGGCATACGGAATCGATCCGGTGCGCATTGCGCGCATGGTCTGCCCGATCGGTGTGGAAGGCATCGTCGACAAGTCGCCCGAAGTCATCGCCATTTCCGCCGCCGCGCAATTGCTGCAAGCCGTCGAAGCCGCCCGCGCGTCTAGCCCCGCTCAAGCCGCCGACACGCCGTTTTCCATGCCTGAACCGCTGACCGACCATGACACCGACACTCGCTGAAAAAATCGCCGGCGCGCCGAAAGCCGAGCTTCACATTCACATCGAAGGCTCGCTCGAGCCCGAAGTGATTTTCGCCCTCGCCAAGCGTAACGGCGTCAAGCTTTCCTACGAATCGATCGACGCGCTGAAGAAGGCGTACGAGTTCACCGACCTCCAATCGTTTCTCGACATCTACTACGCCGGCGCCAGCGTGCTGCTGACGGAAGACGATTTCTACACGATGACGAACGCGTACGTCGAGCGCGCGCTCGCCGACAACGTCGTGCACGCCGAAATCTTCTTCGATCCGCAAACGCACACCGAACGCGGCGTGGCCATCAGCACCGCGGTAGCCGGCATCGAACGCGCCTTGGCCGAAGGCGAGCAGCGCGGCCTCACGAGCAAGCTGATTCTCTGCTTTCTGCGACACCTTTCCGAAGACGATGCGCTCGCAACCTACGAAGCGGCATTGCCGCTGTTCGACACCTACGCACACCGCCTCATCGGCGTCGGCCTCGATTCGTCCGAGCGGGGCCATCCGCCTTCGAAATTCGAGCGCGTCTTCGCCAAGGCTAAAGCGCGCGGCCTGAAGCTCGTCGCGCACGCGGGCGAAGAAGGGCCGCCTTCGTACATACACGAGGCGCTCGATTTGCTGAAGGTCGATCGCGTCGACCACGGCGTGCGCAGCATCGAAGATCCGGCGCTCGTCGCGCGCTTGGCCGATTCGCGCGTCGCGTTGACGGTCTGTCCGCTCTCGAACATCAAGCTGAAAGTGTTCGACGACATGAAGCAGCACACGCTCAAGCAATTGCTTGCGCAGGGCGTGGCCGTAACGGTGAACTCCGACGATCCCGCTTACTTCGGCGGATACGTGAACGCCAATTATTTCGCCACCGTGGACGCGCTCGATCTGAGCGAGCACGACGTTTATACCGTGATCCGCAACGGCTTCGAGGCTTCGTTCGTTACGCCGGCCGAGCGGCAAACGCTCATCGACAAGCTCGATGCTTACTGGGGGCGGCCGGATTCGACGCCGCATTGATTTTCCGACGCGGACCGCGTCAAGCGGGCCGCCTTCGCCGAACCGCGCGGATTTTCGTTGCGCACGCAACGAAGGCGTCGCTCGGCCGCGCGTTGGCCGTTCCGCCATTTTCACCGCAAAGAGAGACGTTTTCCCATGGATCAAAACGCTAAGCGCACCGCGTTCCGCGCAAAACTACTGACCTTCGTCGGCGACCCGGCCACCAGCGCGGGCGGCACGTGTTTCGAGGAAGACGGGCTGCTTATCGTCGAAGGGGAACGCGTCGTCGCGGCGGGCGCCTATAACACTCTGCGCGCGCAAATCACGCCCGACACGACGCTCGTCGAATGGCCGGGCAAGCTGATCGCGCCCGGGTTCATCGATACGCACGTGCATTATCCGCAAACGGAGATGATCGCGTCGCCGGCGGCTGGCCTCCTGCCCTGGCTCGACACCTACACGTTTCCGACCGAACGCGGCTTCGCGGACGCGGCACATGCCTCGAACGTGGCGGAATTCTTTCTCGATCAACTGCTCGCCTGCGGCACGACGACGGCGCTCGTCTATTGCACGGTCCACAAAGGTTCCGCCGATGCCTTGTTCCAAGCGAGCGAAGCACGGAACCTGCGCATGGTGGCCGGCAAGGTGCTGATGGATCGCAATTGCCCCGAGTTCTTGCGCGACACGGCCCAATCGGGATACGACGACAGCGCCGCGCTCATCGAGCGTTGGCATAAGCGCGGACGGCAACTCTACGCGCTCACGCCGCGATTCGCCCCGACTTCCACGCCCGCGCAGCTCGAAGCGTGCGGTACGCTCGCACGGCTGCATCCGGATGTCTTCATTCAAAGCCACGTGTCGGAAAACACCGACGAAGTGAAATGGGTTGCCGATCTGTTTCCGGGGCACCGCAGCTACCTCGACGTCTACGAGCACTACGGCCTGCTGCGCCGGCGGGCCGTCTACGGACACTGCATCTATCTCGACGACGAAGATCGCGCCCGTATGGCGCATACGGGTGCGGTCGCCTCGCACTGCCCAACGTCGAACCTGTTTCTCGGCAGCGGCCTGTTCGATTTCGAGAAGGCGGGGCAATCGGGCATGCCGGTCACGCTCGGCACCGATGTCGGCGGCGGCACGTCGTTCTCAATGCTGCAGACGATGAACGAAGCGCATAAGGTCGCGCGCATGACGGGCCATCACCTGAGCGCGGCGCGCATGTTCTGGCTCGCGACGGCTGGCGCCGCCCAAGCGCTCGGGCTGGAGGAAACCGTCGGCACGCTGCGCCCCGGCTCGGAAGCCGACTTCATCGTGCTCGATCCCGAAGCCACTCCGCTGCTCGCTCGGCGCACGGCGCTGGCTCAATCGCCCGAGGAGTGGCTGTTCGCGTTCGCGATGCTCGGCGACGATCGCGCCATTGACGCCACCTACGCCGCGGGCCAATGCGTGCATCGGCGTCAGTGACGCGCACTACGTCGGCTCGCCCGAGCAGACCTCATACAGCGCCGTCAACCGACGCACGGGATCCGCTACGTACGGGTTGGTTTCATCCCACGCGTACCCGGCCAGAATTGCGCTGATCATGCGGCGAATCTTCGGCGTTTGCTGCGCGTAAAAGATGATGTCCTGCAATTCGCCCGTGTACCAGCGCTCCACGAACGCTCGGAACGTGTCGATCCCTTTGCGTAGCGGCGCGTCGTAATCGGCGGCCCAGTCGACGCGCTCGCCGCCGAGCTGGCGAAGCAGCGTCTGAGCCGCCAGATGCGCCGAACGCAACGCGATCGTGACGCCCGACGAGAATACCGGGTCAAGAAACTCGCCCGCGTTGCCGAGCAATGCGAAGCCCGGCCCATGCAACCGCTCCACGTTGGTCGAATAGCCGGCGATGCGATTGACGGGCATGAGGAACGGCGCATCGCCGAGCAGTCGCCCGATCGTCGGTTCGGCGCGGATCAGTTCTCGTAGCTTTGCTTCGCGCTGCGTTTCCGGCACGTCGAGAAAAGCGGCTTCGGCGACGCAGCCCACCGACGTGCGGCCACCCGCCAGCGGGATCATCCAGTACCAAACGTCGCGCCGCTCGGGATGAACGGCCACGCAGATTTTGTCTCGATCGGTGCTGCCGGCAGGCAGCGCATCTTGCACATGCGAAAAGAGCGCCGCCCGCGCAGGCATGTGCGACGGCGTCTCGAGGCCGAGCAGACGTGGCAGCACGCGGCCGAACCCGCTCGCGTCGAGTACGAATCGCGCAGCTACGCGGTAGGCGTTGCCCTTTTCGTCTTCCACCTCGAGCGCCGGTTCATGGCCCGTGCGCATCGATCGCACGGTATGGCCGAAGCGCACTTGTACGCCTTGATCGGCCGCACGGCGTATCAATAATTGATCGAACACGGCGCGCTCGACTTGATAGGTCGTGCCCCAGCCTTCTGAATGCTTGTCGCGGAAATCATACGAGGAGGCTTTTTCGCCGTGCACGAAGGAGGCGCCGTTCTTGTATTGAAAACCGGCTTCCACGACGGCTTGAAGCATGCCCGCCTCTTCGAGGTAAGCCATGCTCTGCGGCAGCAAACTTTCGCCGATCGAAAAGCGCGGAAAGTGCTGACGCTCGAGCACGAGCACCGATTTGCCCGCGCGCGCCAACAGGGCGGCCGCGACGGCCCCCGCCGGACCCGCTCCGATGACCGCGACATCGGTCTGCTCGAGTTCCCCGAATTCTGTACTCATCGCTGTATTCCTCTTTTATCGTCTACTTCAACTATGCAACCCACCGTGAACGCGCCGTCCGTCGTTTTCGATGCACGCCTCGATGCGTTGCCATTACAATCCGCGGCATCACAACGAAAAATCCGCTGCGGGGAAGCCGACGTGCCATCCAATTCGCTATCTACCTTGCGCCCCATTCCGACGTTCGTTCCCGAAACGGCCTTCGGCGTCTGGTTCTTGCGCACCCACACGTGGGAGCACCATGTGCTGCGCGTCGCCATCAACGATCTGAAGCGGCTCATCGACGCGCCGGTACCGCGCTCGCCCGTGATCGTCGACGTCGGCTGCGGCCAAGGCATCTCGTTCAAGCTACTTGCCCAGGCGTTCGCGCCCAGCCGGATCGTCGGCATCGATTGCCACGAACCTTCGCTCGCGCTCGCCAGAGAGGCCGCTGGGCGCTTGCCCGTCGACATCGAGGTGATGCAAGGCGACTGCGCCGCGCTGCCGCTTCCCGACGCAAGCGCCGACATCGTCTTTTGCCATCAGACGTTTCACCATCTCGTCGAGCAAGAGCGCGCCCTCGAAGCCTTCCACCGAGTGCTGAAACCCGGAGGCCTGCTGCTCTTCGCCGAATCGACCGACGCGTACATCAAATCGTGGATCATCCGCCTCTTGTTCCGGCATCCAATGCACGTGCAAAAGAGCGCTGACGGCTATCTCGGCATGCTGCGCGCGGGCGGCTTTCACTTCACCGAACGCAACGTTTCCCTGCCTTATCTCTGGTGGAGCCGCGCCAAGGACTTCGGCCTGCTCGAACGGCTCGGGCTTCATCATCCGAAGCCGGGCAAGCGACGCGAGACCCTCGTCAACGTCGCTGCCCGCAAGCCGCTTACTTCTTGAGCTTGACGATCTTTCCCTTGAGCGCGACGCCGGTCACTTCGCTTCAAGGGTGGCGAGTTTGCCCCGCAGCTTGATTGAAGCCGCGCTGATACTCGTTGCGCAAACGAAATCGGTGGACGACGAGCTGTGCGTGCCATGAAAGCTCGTCTCGATGTCGATCACCGCGTTCGCGCCGTGACTGACCGCATCGTCCTTGAGCGAGGCGAGCGCGGCCTTCAGCGCCGCATTGCAGGATACGGTCTCGCCGTCGAGCTTGCGCGCGACGCGAATCGACGCGCTCGCATCGCCCTTCGACGCGATAACGACCGGATGCGCTGCATCGCCGAAATAGAAGGCGACCTGGTTGTCCACAGGCAGTCCGCCGAGCGCTGCCTTGATGGGATACGTCGTGGTGTGCGTGTGGGCGAAGGCGCCATGCGCCATCGTGGCCATGGCCGATAGGGCGATCAACTGCTTCACTTTCATTGGGCTGCTCCTCTTGTTGTTGTCGCGTCAAAAAACCGGGTACCGCGTTGCATCTTCATGTGCCCTCGCAGACACCGAACGTCAAACTCGCACAACTGCCGCCGAAGCCGAACGACACGGACATCGCGGCGGCGATCGAAGCCGAGCGCGTGGTACGCACGAGCGGCCGCCCTTCGGCGCACGGATCGAGCGACTCAATGCCCGCGCTGCCTGCGATAAAACCTTCACGCATCATCAAAAGCGTGTAGATCGCCTCGTGCACGCCGGCTACCGCGAGCGGGTGCCCCGTCAGCGCCTTCGTCGAGGAAAACGGCGGGATGTCCTCGCCGAATACGGCCGCGAGCGCATCGAGCTCCTGCGCATCGCCGAGCGGCGTTGAAGGCGCATGCGTATTGACGTAGTCCGGACACACACCGGCTTCGTCAAGCGCGGCGCGTATCGCACGCGCCATGCCGATCGGGCCGGGCGCCACCATCGACTGGGCTTCGGTCGCCTGACCAAAACCGGTCAGCTCCGCATGGATCGTCGCACCGCGCGCTCGCGCATGCGCGAGCGACTCGAGCACGAGCACGCCGGCGCCCGAGCCGAGCACGAAGCCGTCACGCGCCACGTCGTACGGACGGGACGCGCGCTCGGGCGTATCGTTGAACGATCGAGAGAGCACGCCCATCGCATCGAACATGAGCGCCGTGTTCTCGTGCAGCGCTTCGCTGCCGCCGGCCAGCACGACTGATTGCCGCCCACTGCGAATCAAGTCCATCGCCTGGCCGATCGCGAGCGCCGATGTCGTACATGCCGACGAGGGCGAGTAGCACACGCCCTCCAAGCCGAACACGTGAGCGACGTTCGCGGACACGGTGCTGCTCATGGCCTGAGGCACGACGAATGGGGGCGCGCGCTCGATGCCGCGTGCAGCGACGAGTTCGATCGCGGCGTCGTAAGAAGACAACGCCCCGGAGCCGGAGCCGATCACCGCCCCGACGCGCGGCGAGCGCAGCGCAGACAACGCCAGGCCCGCATCGTCGATCGCCAAGCGAGCCGCGTGGCAGGCAAAACGCGCCGTATCGCCCATGAAGCGCTCGAGCTTGCGCGGAAAAACGGGTTCGCCCTCGAGCGTGGCGGCGCCGGCGACTTGGCTCGAGAAACCGCGCTCGGCCCATGCGTCGATGCGAGTCAGCCCCGATCGCCCGGTGCGCAAAGCGTCGGCCACGGCATCGAGCGTGTTGCCGAGGCACGACACGATGCCCATGCCGGTAACGACGACGCGCTGTGCGTCGGAGCGCGCGGTCACGGTCATCGCCACCGCTTGAAGATCAGCGACGTGTTGATGCCGCCGAACGCGAAGTTGTTGCTCATGACGTACTCGGCGTCGATCGCGCGGCCTTCGTTCACGATGTAGTCGAGCGGCGCGCAAGCCGGATCGACCGTCGTCAAGTTCAACGTCGGCGCGTACCAATTGCGCTTCATCATTTCGATGGTCCACCAGGCCTCGAGCGCGCCGCATGCCCCGAGCGTGTGACCGACGTAGCTCTTGAGCGAACTGATCGGCATCGTGTTGCCGAACACGTCGGCGGTCGCCGCGCTTTCGGCCACGTCGCCGCGATCGGTCGATGTGCCATGCGCATTCACGTAGGCGATCGCGTCGGGCCGCAGCCGCGCATCGTCGAGCGCCAAACGCATCGCCTGCGCCATCGTCCCCGCGGTCGGCTGCGTCATATGCGCGCCATCCGAGTTGCAGCCGAAGCCGACGACTTCGGCATGGATCGTGGCGCCGCGCGAGCGCGCATGCTCGTATTCCTCCAGCACGAGCGTGGCCGCGCCCTCCCCGACCACGAGCCCGTCCCGTTGCGCGTCGAATGGCCTAGGCGTGAGCTCCGGCGTTTCGTTGCGCGTACTCGTCGCGTACAACGTGTCGAAGACGGCGACGGCCGGTCCCGACAATTCCTCCGCGCCGCCGGCCAGCATCAGCGCCTGCTTGCCCGTCGCGATCGCCTCGTAGGCGTAGCCGATCGCTTGGCTGCCCGAGGCGCAGGCGCACGAAGTCGGAATGATGCGGCCCTTCAGATCCCAGAACAGGCTGACGTTGACGGCCGCGGTATGCGGCATCATCTGGACGTAGCTGTTGGACGTCACATCCTTCATCGAGCCCGTCTCGAGCATCGTGCCGAACGCACGGATCGGCTGCACGGAGCCCGAAGACGAGCCGTAGGCAACGCCCATGCGACCGTCCGCAATGGACGGATCGGCGGCCAGCCCCGCGTCGAGTAACGCGAGTTCGCTGGCGCGCACCGCGTACATCGACACCGGGCCCATCGACCGCGTCTTCTTGCGCGGATAGTCGGACGGCGCGGTGAAGCCGGGCAGCGGACACGCAAGCCGCGTATGAAGCGAAGAGAAATAGTCCCACTCCGGCATGCGGCGCACGGCGTTGCGTCCGCTGCGCAGTCCCGCCTCGATCTCGCTCCAGAGCGTACCCAAGGCCGTCACGCCGCCCATTCCGGTGATGACGACGCGCTTCATCAGATCATCCCGCCGTTCACGCCGATGACTTGCCGCGTGATGTACGACGCCGCATCCGACATCAAAAATCCGACCGCCGCCGCCACTTCGTCGGGACGTCCCACGCGGCCCATCGGCACCGTTTGCAGCGCCTGGTCGAGATGTTCGAGCTGCGCGATCATCTCCGTATCGACGAGACCCGGCGCCACGCAGTTGACCGTGATGCGGCGCGAAGCGAGTTCGACCGCGAGCGCTTTCGTCGCGCCGATCAAACCGGCCTTGGCCGCGCTGTAGTTGACTTGGCCGCGATTGCCCATCACCCCCGAGACCGAGGCGATCGTCACGATGCGGCCGCCTTGCTTGGCGCGCACCATCGGCATCGTCAGCGGATGCACGACGTTGTAAAACCCGTCCAGCCCCGTTTCGATGACGGCGTCCCAATCGTCCTCGGTCAGCGCCGGAAAGGCACCATCGCGCGTCAAGCCCGCGCAGAGCACGATGCCGTAGTAGGCGCCGTCGCGAGCGAGCTCGGCTTCGAGCGCGGCGCGGCACGCGGCCCGGTCGCGCACATCGAATCGCAGCAGGCTCGCCCGGCCGCCTTGCGCGACGATCGCGTCGACGACGGCCTGCGCCTCGCTCACGCCGCTCCGGCAATGCACGGTGACGGCGAACCCGTCCGCGGCGAGGCGATACGCAATCGCGCGGCCGATGCCGCGGCTTGCGCCGGTAACGAGAACGCGCCGGCTGGTCATGACGAGAAACTCCCTTCGATGAATGCTTGAAAATCGGTCGGTTGGTACACCTTGACGACGGCTTGCGCGACGCAGCGCTCCCCTGCCGCGATCGTGCATTCGTAAGCGCCGTGGCCCTGCTCGCTCTTGAGCAGTTCTTTCGCTTCGATGCGCAGCCGCGCGCCGCGCTCGAACGACGGCGCATGGGCTTCGTAGCGGCTCGCGCCGAGCAGCACGCCCGGGCGGGCCCGGCCGCCCGCGCGCATGGCGATGAGGCCGACGTGCGCGGCAATCGCTTGCGCCATGAGTTCGATGCCGATCCAAGACGGCATCGCGCCGCGCGCATCGGCGTACCACGCTTGCGAGTCCACGCTCGCGAGCACCGTCACGGCGTCCTCGCTGCAAGCGACGATCTCGTCGACGAGGCGCATCGTGCCGCGATGCGGCAGCACATCGTCGACCGCCGGAAAGACAGCGCCGCCCGAGGCGGCCTGCGTCGTCGCCGATGCGTGCGACGCGTGATGGAAAGTAGCTTGCTGTTCGTTCATCGTTCGTCGATAGGATTCGTCGTTCGCGTTGTGTCCTTCAGCGGGCGAGTACGAGGCTCACGTTGCTTCCGCCGAATGCGAACGAATTGCTCATGACGCCCTGCCCGGGCGCGAGGCGTCGGTCCTGCCCGACCAAGTCGAGCGCAGGCAGCGCGGGGTCGGCCATCCCATCCCACACGTGACGCGGCAGCACCGCGCCCTCGCGCACGAGCGACAGCCAAGCGAAGCCGAGCTCCGTCGCGCCCGCGGCGCCGAGCGTATGCCCCGTCAGCGGCTTCGTGCCGCTTGCGGCCACCCCGTGCGGGAACACGCGCGACATCAATCGCGCCTCCATTTCGTCATTCTTGCGCGTGGCCGTCGCATGCAGATTCACGTAGCCGATCGCGCTCGCCGCCATGCCTGCGTCGGCCAGCGCGGCCCGAAGCGCCTGCTCGCCGCCCACGCCCGACGGGTCCGGCGCCGAGATGTGGTGCGCGTCGCTCGCTTCCCCGACGCCCGCCAGCATCGCGGGCCCTTCCTCGCGGCTCATGAGAAAGACGGCCGCGCCTTCGCCGATATTGATGCCGGCGCGGTTCGCGCTCATCGGATTCGTGCGATCGAGGCTCGTCGATTCGAGCGCCGCGAAACCCCGTACCGTCAATTCGCAAAGTGAGTCGACGCCGCCGACAACGAGCGCATCGCAAAGACCGATCTGCAGCAGTCGACGTGCGGCGGCAAACGCCTTCGCGCTCGACGTGCATGCCGTCGAAATCGTGAAGGCCGGCCCCTGCAGTCCGAGCGCCGCGGCCACGAACGGCGCGCCGCTGCCGATTTCCATCTGGACGTAATCGAACGGGGCGTGACAGGCTTCCATGCCGCTCGCAATACCCGCGGCCGCCTCGCCCGCGCCGACGCCGGACGTGCTGGTTCCGAGGACGACGCCGACACGCCCCGCGCCGTAGCGCGCGCACGCGGCCTGCACGGCCGGCTCGATCTGGGCCAGCGCCGCCAGCATCAGGCGGTTGTTGCGGCAGTCGTAGCGTGCGAGCGACGACGGCGGGCCAAGCTCGAGCGGCGCCAGCACGCGGCCGGTATAGGCGCCATGCTCCCCGCCGAATGCGACGCGCCCCATGCCTGGCGAAACCCCGACCGCCAGCGCGGAGGCGATCGCATCGGTGTCGGCCCCAAGCGCGTTGATCATCCCCAGCGCATGCAAGTAGACGTGAGGCAATTTCATCGACGATCCTTTCCATCCGGCATGCCGATGGGCGCCAATAAGGCGGAAACGGCGATGCCGAGCGCGAGCGTCGCGCCGAACGCTTTCAAAACCGGCATCGCACTCATGGCCAGCAGCCCGAACGAGAGCAACGTCGTCGCGGCCGACAACGCAACGCCCGTCCATACCGCGCCGAGATCGGCGTCTTCGCGCATGCAGCCCTCTCGCAAGAACACGGCGTAGTTGACGCCAACGCCGAGCACAAGCATCAGCGCAAGCCAATTGAACAGGGTGAGCGGCACGCCGGCGTAGCCGAACGCGCCCAAGGCAACCGCGATCGCCAGCACGACCGGCATGAACACGCGAACGCCCCCGCGGGCGCGATAACGCGCGACCAGCAAGGCAAGCACGAGCACGAGCGCACCGGCAAGCCACCTCCCGCTGTCCTTGCGGTAGGCGCCGAACAGCCGCGACACGCTTGCGGCCTTGTCGACGAAAACGACGCCCGGCAACGTATTCGCCAGCGCCGCGAGCGCGGGCACCTGTGCCGCCGTCGCGCCCGTCGGCATCACGATGGCCGCGTATTCCGGTGCGCTCGACGCTGTGGAGCCGCCGTCGCCCCCTACGTTTGCGTCTCGAACGGCGCCCAGCCAAAGATGTCGATAAGGCTGCGACCACGGCGTCGAAAGCCAACTTTCGATCGTGAGCGGCGTTGTCGCGCCCTGCGTCCATGAATCCAGGTACGCCCCGGCCACGGCCTCGCGAAAACCGGCGCCGACCAACGTCGCACGCAAGACATCCGGCGAGCGCAGCGCCGTCGAGGCAAGCAAGGCGCGATCGGCCGCTTGCCTGCGCGCCGACGGCACGAACTGCGAAACCGACTGCCACCCGGCCAGTTTCCGGCCGGCCAGCGGCATGTCGAGCCGATCGCCAAGCGCTTCGCAGCGTTCGAGCACCGCTTCGGGCGACGCACCTTTGACGACGAACAGACGCGCGCCGTCGTCGATGCCGACCGCGGCGCGCACGTCGCGCTCTTGCGCCACGAGTTCCGGATCCCGGTGCACCAGCAAATGAATGTCGTCGTCGCTGTGCAGACGCAGCCATCCGGGCAGCATCACGGCCAGAATCAGCACACCCGCGAACCAGGCTCGGCGGCCCGCGAGCAGGGACTGCCCGCGCGACAGCAAGCGCGCCGCGCCGGCGAACAAATACGTTGGCGTGCGTCGCGGCGCCTGCTCGAGCATCGCGGGCAACAGCGAGACGACGGATGCGAATGCCATCGAGATGCCGACCATCGCGAAGCAAGCGATCTGCTTGAGCGCCGGAAACGGCGCCCAGGCCAGAATCGCGTAGCCGAGCAAACTCGTCGCCAGCGCGACGAGCAACGCGGGACGCACCTCGCGCAGCCCACGCCGCGCATTCCAACGTTGCCCCTCGCTCAGATAGAGCACGAAGTATTGAATCGAATAGTCGACGGCTTCGCCGATCAAACTCGCGCCGAACACGAGCGTGAGCAGATGCAGTTGACCGAAGACGGCCATCGTCACGGCAAGCGCGCAGGCTATGCCGATCGCCGTCGACAGGAAGCCCAGCGCAATCAATCGCGGCGACCGGAAGATCCACAGCATCAGAAGCGCGATACCACCCGCCGACCAGATGCCGATGCGATGGACATCGCCCTCGGAAGCGCGTCGCGCCGCATCGGCGTAAAACACGGCGCCGGTGCGAGCGATTCGAACGTCCGGATAGGCACGCGCCGTCGCGCCTTCGGCATCGCGGGTCGCTTGGCGCACGGCCGCCTGAACCGACGATTCGTAAGCCGAACCGGGCAAGGTCGCTGTCACGAGCACGCTCGTCGCCGCGCCGCGATGGGCGACGAGCATGCCGTCCTCGATGCCGAGGTTCGAGGTTGCGAGCGGCAACGCGCTTAGCCAGCGACTGAGCCACCCGAAGGGATCGTCCGCGAGCGGCGCGGTGAGCCCCGCGCGCAACGGATCGAACAGCCGCTGCGCCACGAGTTCCGGCAACGCGACCGAAGCCGACGCCAATGCCGCGCGATCCTGGGCCGTCAGCAAACCAAATCGGTACGGCAAATAAAAACGCGCCACTTGAGTTGGATCGAAAAGCGGCAATTGCGCCACGACGCCATGAAAGGCGCCGCTCGCCGATAGCGTTCGCGCCAGCGCGCGAGCCGCCGCTTTTGCATGCGCCGCGTCATCGCTCGTGACGAGGTACACCGCCCTTTCGCCCATGGCGCCGGCCAGCTTGTCGAGCGCCTGCTCGGCGGCGGGATCGGCTTCCGTTTTCGGCAGCAGTGCGAGCAGATTCGTTTGCAGCGGCGGTGCGAACGTGTGTCCGCCCAACGCCGGCTCCGCAAAGCGCCAGGTGCAGTAAGCGATCGCCATGCACATCAGCGCCAGCCACGCGAGGAGCACACCTCGCTTGCGTCGAGCCAACGTGTGCACGGCATCCATCAGCGCGCTCCGAACAAGGCGAGTTCGGCGGGCGACAGCGCATCGATCCTTTCACTCGACGCAAAATCGATACGCGTTGTATCGCCGTTGGCGGCCGTGATCTCGAGGGTCCGCAGGAAAGCGCCGCCCTCCATGCGCAGTGCCTTCACGAATTGCGCGAGCTGCGGCTGATTCGGCGTCAGCCGCATGTTCCATTGCGCCGTCGTCCCGTCGGCCACTACATCGAACTGCGAATAGAGAGCCGATAGATCGCCGCCGAGCATCGCCCGCATCATCCGCGAGACTTGCGCCATGCCGCCGCGCGAGGCGCTGGTCGTCGTGCGATTCCCGCTCGCGTCGATTTTGGTCACGCTGGCATCGCCGATCACATAGGTGACGCGGTAAGGCGTATCGGTCCGCCAGATCACGCCTCGGTCGCGCGCGAACACGAGTGAACCCGTACTCACGACCGGAGCGGCCATCGCGGCAAGCGTCTGGGTCTGCTTGAATTGCGCCCGCACGCCGACCTTTTCCGCCAACTGCGCCGCGATGCGCGCAACGAGGCCCGCCTCGGCCGCGGGTCCGGGCGCGACCGCATGATTCGCCGCCGGCATCCCATCTGCCGCCAGCACCGGCAAGGGCCGAGCACAAGCGAGGACGCACGCGAGAGACGCGGCCAGCAGCGCGACATCCGACCGGCGCGACAGCCGCTGACTTAGCGTGCCCATCGCCGCTCCAATTTTTCGAAAACAACCGGAGGCGAGACGAACTGCAGTTCACGCGTGGCCGCGCAGAGAGCCACCTGAATCGTGTAGCCCTTCGTCAATCGTTCGCCCGAGGCCACATCGACGATTTCGTAGCCGATCTTGAGCCGGTTCTCGAACTCGAGCAATGCGGTGCGCACCTCGAGCGCCTGACCGTAGCGCGCGGGCCGTACGTACTTCAGGTGTGCTTCGACGATCGGCCACACATAGCCGGACGCCTGCATCTCGGGGTAGTCGTAGTCGAACGCGCGCAACAGCGCCGCCCGCCCGATCTCGAAGTACTTCAGATAGTGGCCGTGCCAGCAGACGTTCATCGCATCGACGTCGTGAAACGGCACTTCGACGCGTGCGGCCGCGGTAAGAGAGAAACGCGCCCGATCCATTTATCGCGACGCCTCGCTCATCGCCGCGGCTGGCGGACATGCGCCGACGAGCCCGCCGTCGGCGATACATTGCGTCAGCTCGCGCAAGTCGCGCTCGAGCGGGCGGTCCTCGTCGACGAATGCCGACAGCCCGCCCACGCGTTCGACGAATCGCGCGAGCGGGGCCGTCAGCACGGCGCCCGCCGTGACCGACAGCCGCAACCGCGCCGCTTGCACGGCCGCAAGCGTATGCGCGGCCGCGACCTGCTCCGTCAATTCGATGACGCGCAGGCAGTCGCGCGCCGCGATCGTACCCATGCTGACCTTGTCCTGGTTATGCGCCTCGGTCGAGCGGGAAAACACACTGGCCGGCATCGTCAGCTTCAGCGCTTCGGCCGTCCATGCCGACGAGGAAATCTGCACGGCCTTGAAGCCATGACTGATCGGCGCGCGCGCCGCACTCGCGCCGGAAAGATTGCGCGGCAGTCCGTTGTTGAACTTATCGTCGACGATGAGCGCGAATTGCCGATCCATCAGATCGGCGAGGTTGGCCACGGCCGTCTTCAAGGAATCCATCGCGAAGGCGATATGACCGCCGTAGAAATTCCCCCCGTGCAACACGCGCTCTCCGTCCACGTCGATGAGCGGGTTGTCGTTCGCGCTGTTGAGTTCGTTCTCGACGTCGCGGCGCACCCACGAAAGCGCGTCTTGCGCGACGCCGATGACGTGCGGCGCGCAGCGAATCGAGTAGCGATCCTGCAACCGCTGCCCGGCCGTGTCCTCTCGACCCGCCAGATCTTCTCGAATCCAAGCCGCGGCCTGCGCCTGCCCGGCATGCGGCTTGACGTCGAAAATCATCGCGTCGAAATGCGCGGCACGGCCATCGAGCGCAACCGTCGACAACGCGGTCAGCCGCGCGGCCAGCCGCGTCAATTGCGCGGCGCGCGCGAAGGCGAGACACGCGAGCCCTGTCATCACCGCCGTGCCGTTCATCAGCGCGAGTCCTTCCTTCGGCGCGAGCTGCAGCGGCGTGCGGCCGAGTTCCGACCAGACGCCGGCGGCCGGCCGCACTCGCGCGTCGAATTGAACGTCGCGCTCACCCACCAGGGCGGCGGCGACATACGAAAGCGGCGTCAGATCGCCGCTCGCGCCGACCGACCCCTCCGCTGGAATGCGCGGCAAGATGTCGAAGTTGATGAGATCGGCGAGCCGTTCGAGCAGGACGACGCGCACGCCCGAATACCCGTAGGCCAACGAGTTCAGACGCGCCGCGATGACCGCGCGCGTTTCGGCCGAATCGAGCAGCCGGCCCATGCCGCAACCGTGATAGCGCGTGAGTTGCAACGGCAATGCTTCGACGAGTTCCGGCGGCACGTTCACGACACAGGCGTCGCCGTAACCAGTATTGACGCCGTAGACAGTCGCCCCCGCGGCAAGCCGCTCACGCAGAAACGCCGCCCCGCGTTCGATACGCGCGCGCCAATCGGCATCGGCGTTCAGCGCGACGCCGGCCCGAGCGCAGGCGATCGCCACGACGTCCTCGATGCTCATGCGGCGAGCGCCGACTTCGACCGTTGCGCAAGCCGGGGCTGCTTCGGACGCCGCGCGATGCACGGTCAAATCATCTTCGGCCATCGGCCCCTCCATTCTGGCGCGCCCAGAAATCGAAAAAATTGAACCATTGAAACGGCGCCTTGCGGCAGTAGTATTCGAGCCGCTGCGCATAGCGCCGCGCGTGCGCGGCCAGATGAGCAGACCGCTCGCGGCGGGGCAGTTGGATGCGCTCGGCGAACGGCTCGAAATAGAGGCGATAGCGGCCCCGCTCCTTCAAGCAGAACAGCAAATAAACGGGACAGCCAAGCGCATGCGCCAGCACGTACGGCCCTTGCGCGAACGATGCATCGGCGCCGAGGAAAGGCGCCTGGGTGACGCGGCCCGCCTCGTGCGCCGGAACCCGATCGCCGACGATCACCAGCAGTTCGCCCGCGTCGATGCGCTGCTGCATCAGCATGGCCGTCTCGGGACCGAAATCGGCGACCTCGACCATTCGGCTCGCGAAATCGCGATGCGCGCCGGCCAAGACACTGTTGAAGCGCCGCGCGTGCTCGGTGTAGACGACCGCCGTCACTTTAGCGTGTGCACCGCGGACCGCCAAGGCGCGCGACATCTCGAGATTGCCTAGATGCGCGCCGATGACGAGTGCGCCTTTCCCGCTCGCCACGAGCGCGTCGAATGCGGACGGATCGTCGAATGCCACATCGTCTTGCGCGACCCGGCCGGTCCACGCGGCAAGCTTATCGAGGCCGGCCTCCGCAAAGGCCAGCATGTGCCGATACGCCGAGCGCCAATTCGGCGAGGGCGTCGTCCCCTCGGGCGACACATCCTTCAATCTGGCGAAGTAGCGATGCGATTCGAGCCGCGCCGCCCTGCCCGTCACCAAGAAGTAAGCAACGATCGGATGCAGCCACAAGCGGGTCGCCCGCATGCCGAACAGGCGGCAGCTCAACGCAAGCAAGCGCATGCCCGTGCGGCTGCCGCGCTCGGCGATGCGCCACCAGCGCCCTGCATTGGCCGAGCCCGATGCGCCCTCGCTCCTGCGAGGCAAGACCTTGCGCGCAAGCAGGATTGGCAAACGCGCAAGCATCCCGGCCACCAGCCGCGTATGGCTCTTGCTGATGCGAACGTTGTCGCGCACGACGTCGAAATGGGACAGACCGCCCGGCGCGTACGTCACGCGCGTGGGAATCGTCACGAAGCGCAACGCGCGCCACGACAAGCGAACGAGGATTTCGATATCGAAGTCCATGCGCGTAGGCAACGCCACCGCATCGATGAGCGCGCAAGCAGGTTCGAGCGGATAGAGTCGAAAGCCGCACATGGAATCGGGAATGGCGAACGACAGCGTCTCGATCCATACCCAGACGTGCGTCAGATAGCGCCCATAGAGCCGCGCCTTCGGCACGCTTTCATCGTAGACGGGCCTGCCGAGCACTATCGCATCGGGCGCCGCCCGCGCGGCGTCGAGGAAGCGCGGCACGTCGCCTGCGTCGTGCTGTCCGTCGGCGTCGATCTGCAGCGCATGCGAGAAGCCGGCCCGGTGCGCGGCCTTGAGCCCCGCCATCACGGCGGCGCCCTTGCCGCCATTCACGGGAAGCCGCAACAGCGATACCTGAGCTGACGACCGATCGGCCAACTCGGCAAGCACCGTTTGCGTGGCCTCGTCGCTACCGTCGTCGACGATGAAGATCGGCAACCCGTGGGGCGTCAGCCGTGCGACCGTCGCGCCGATTTCGTCCTTGTGGTTGTAGATCGGGATCACGATCGCGACGCGCAGGCTCATGCGCGCTCCCGATACACGATCACGCCCGACGCGCTGTCGCGCTGCCCCAAACGAAACGCGAAACGCATTCTGCGGCGCTCGGCGTCATGCGCGAGCGTCAGGCGCAGGATCGCGCCCGGCGGCACGGGCGCCATGAATTTGAGGCGTTCGACCGAAGCGATCTCCCGCACTTCAGGCCATTGCTGCGCACCGAGCTCGACAGCCCAGTCGATCTGCACGACGCCGGGCAGGATCGGCAGGCCCGGGAAATGCCCGGCGAAATGCACGAGCGTCGCGGGTACGCGCAAGTCGTAGTGCATCGCGTCGTCGTGGAGAAACTGCGCGAGCACTTCCATCCCTTGGGGACGCGCGTCGAACGCAGCGGCCACGGCGGCGACCGGAAGCTTGCCTCGCGCATCGAACGGCAAGGCCGTGCAAAAGCGCCAGCGGCGCGGCAGCACGACGGCCTCGACGTACTCGGCCAAATGCGCACGCAGCGACTTGGCCAGCGCGATGCGCCCGTCGGCGGCCAGGGCCGACTCGCCCTCGCGCGTCAGCGCAACGAGCATGCCGAGCCGCTCGCGCGCCGCGCCCGGCAGCACGACCGCGGCGGCCTGTGCGACATACGGATGGCGGGCGAGGTTCGTTTCGATTTCGGGCAGCGACACGCGCTTGCCGTCCAGCTTCACGACGCGATCGAGCCGGCCTTTGAGCGTAAATCGGCCATCTCGGTCGAACGCGACGGCATCGTCGGTCCGATGCCAGAGGTCGTGCCCGAGATGGGGGGAACGCACGAGCAAGGCGCCGTCGTCGTCCGCTCTGAGCACCGCACCGGGCACGGCTTGCCAGGCCTCGCCGAGATGTCGCTGGCGCCATGCGATGCCGCCCGTTTCGGTGCTGCCGTAGATCTCGAAGGGGGCGCCGCCGAAGCGCTGTGCGTAGCGTGTCGCGGCCTCTTCTCCGAGCGGCCCGCCCGAGGAAAAGAATGCGCACGGCGCCGGCGAGAGCGTGTCGAAACCCGGCAATTCGATCCAGCGCGCGAGCTGCGCCGGACTCGACACCACCGCTGCCTTGCCCACGCGCGCGAGCCTCGCCTGCAGTTGCAGCGGCTCGGCGCAATTCGATCGGTCGAATGGCCGGCCCGCCGCCAGCGGCCACAGCACGCGAAACAGTAAACCGTAGATGTGCCGATGCGGCACACTCGCGAGCATCGTCGAGCCCGCGAGCAACGCGCCCCACTGCGTGTCGAGCGTACGCACTTCCGCGTCGAACTGCGCGAGCGTCTTGCGCACGGCTTTGGGCGTGCCGCTGCTGCCGGATGTATAAAGCGTGAGCGGCGCATCGGCGTCGATACGGCGCGCCGGCATTTCCGAAGCGGCGTAAATATCGACCTCGGTCGTCTCGGCCTGCGTCAACAGGATGTCGTAGCACTCGCCCAGCGCCGCCAAGTACGCCGGGGCCGACGTCGACGGGATGACCGGCTCCTTGCCGCACGCGAGTACGGCAAACAGGGCGCACGCGAAATCGAAAGGATCGTCGAGGCAAACGGCCACGCGCTGCCCGCGCTGCAGCTCGAGCCAAACCGCATAGGCGGCCGTGCGAGTCTTGAAGGCGCCGACATCGAGCACGACCGTGTCGTCGATGCAGACCGGCGTGGCGTCTTCACGTGGCGCCCAGAGCAGTTCGCGCAGCGCAACGAATGTGGCGTTCACCGTGCTTTCCCTCGCAAAACGAAGGCATGTCGCCAAGCGATTTCGCCCACGATCAACACACCGATCAACACGTAGGTCACGACGCCGTTATAGAAAGCCCACTGCGCGCGCGAGCCCCAAAGCGCGATACCGGCCGACACCGCAACGTTCAATGCGAAGAACCCGCACCAGATCTGCGTCACGCGCCGCGTATAGCGCACGGCGCTCGCATCGAGATCGGGCCGGCGCACGCGCGCGAATTTTTCGACCATCGACGGGCCGCCGTTGCACAGCGTTGCGCCGAAGGCGACGAGCATCCCGACGTTGACGACGATCGGGTATGCGCGCAACAACGTTTCGCTGTCCGTCACGGCAATCGCCGCCGATAACGCGCTCATGACGAGCGCCGCCCCCCATTCAAGACGCGTAAACCGCGCCAAGAGCGCCTTGACGCTGCCAGCGCCGAGCCAGCGCTGCAACCAGAGCAGCGCCAGCAACGCGACCCCGATGAAGCGCGGCGAACCGATCCGCAGGAACGCCAGAATGACGATCGGATAGGCGAGCTTGAGCGCCACGTTCGCGATCAAGCGAATGCGCCCGGCGGTGGCCCGAGACGGCGAGGCCGCGCGGCTCGAAGCGGCATGCATCGAGTCAGGCCGCCAGCAGCGATTCGACTGCGCCGATGACGTCGCCGACCGTGCGCACCGACTTGAACTCCTCCGGCTTGATGCGTCGCCCCGTCATTTCCTGAAGCTTGATCGCCAGATCGACCGCATCGATGCTGTCCAGATCGAGCTCTTCGAACAGATGCGCTTGCGGTGTGACGCGCTCCGGCTCGATCCCGAAGTTTTCGCTGAAGATAGCGCGGATGCGCTCGAGGATCTCGGTTTCGGTCACGGTTTATTCCCCTTCTGTTGCGATGTCGCCGGCGGCTTGCGCGAGCGCGCTTTGGCTGCGAACGAGCGCGGCAAGCGTGGTGATGGAGCGGAAATGCTCGCGCGTGCGCTCGTCGTTGGCCGCGATGGTCAACGCATAGCGCTTGCGCAGCACGATGCCGATTTCGAGCGCGTCGATCGAATCGAGCCCGACGCCGTCGGTATCGAACAGGGGCGCGTCGTCGTCGATATCTTCGGGGCGCAAATCTTCGAGATCGAGCGCCTCGATCAACAACTGTTTAATTTCGAGTTTTAAAGAATCCATAAGCAAACAGGTGCTCGGTGATATGGGCTTGAACCGCCTGTGCGACGGCACGCGCAGCGGCGGCTTGCGGCGTATCGGGAGCGGCGAAACGATCGAGCTCCAACGGCTCGAGTACGGCGACGCGCATATGGAACGTCCGTGCGGGCACGTCGTACCAGCGCATTTGCTTGGTGAAGGCCGGCGGATTGCAGTCGATCAGGACGGGGCGCACAGGGATGCCGGCGCGCAACGCCATATGCGCGAACCCGCGCGAGAACGGATGCAGACGGTCGCCGCCGGGGCTGCGTGTGCCCTCGGGGAAGACGATCATCGTGTAGCCGGCGGCGAGCTGACGCGCCCCCGCTTCGATCAATTCGGACGGATCGGCGTTGCTGACATATTGCGCGGCGCGCACGATGCCCCAAAAGCATGGGTTGCCCCAATGCGCGTTCTTCACGACGCAACATGCGCGGGGCGTGAGCGCGAGCAGTACGACCACGTCGAGGTAGGTCGGATGATTGGCGACCACGACAGCCGGGCCGCGCGCCATCAGCGCTCGCGCCCCGCTTACGTCGAGCTTCATGACGCCCGTTGCCTCGAGCATCGCCACAAGCGCGCGGAAGAACCAATGAATGATCGTCACGACGACGCGTTGGCTCGACGCGCGGTGCGGCCAAAGCCAGGCAAAAGGAAACACCACGACGGAAAACAAGAGGCCGCACATGCCGAAACCGACGAACGCGGCGCCCGTGGCCACGAGGCGCCAGGGGCGATCGATGCGGGCCATGAACCCGGCTTTCATACGGCGCCGCCGTTGCGGACCGACCAGCGCCAATGACGGCCCGCGCCCTGCCACGTTACAGCGCCGTGCGCCGCCGAGCCGCGCGACAACGCGTGCAAGAGCGCGTCTCGCTGCGTGGCGAACTCGGGGGCGGACTGCGCCTCGGGGGCATAGCTCGTCTCGCATTCGAGCGTCACTTGCGCATCGCGATCGAGCAGCACGGCGAGTGCACAGGCCGATGCTTCGTGCTCGATCGCTCCATAGCGCTCGTCGGCGGGCTCGTCCGCATAGACGACGAGGACCGGCGTCGACGGATCGGCGGCGTATTGCGCGTGCGCCTCGAGCAACGCATAGCCGAGCGTCTGCGCGCCGGCCGAGATGGCGGTCGAGGGCGATCGGTCGCGGCGCGCGATACTGTGCACGCCGGCCATCGCGTTGAGCACGGAGAGGCTGAAAGCAGTGGGCGAAACCGGCTCGCCGGCGACGATGTCGTCGAGTATGCCGGTGGTGCGGCGCAGTTCGCCGTGACGGGAAGCGAAGACGAGGCGGACTGCTCGGCCTTCGGCCGCGCAATCGTGCGCGACCTTCAGCGCCATTTTCGAGAGCGTGCTCAGCCGCCGCCGCATGAGCGGTTCGACGAATCCGATATCGGGCGTCGTCGTTGCGCCGGCCGGCCAGGAGGACCACCGGGCAACTGGAATGGTCCAGCGCAGGTCTTGCATGTCGCGTTCGCTTTCGAATCAAAATCGCCGGTTGCCCCGGCGCACAGATGCGAACGACGAAAGCCCTGACGGCACCCCCGCGTACCACACCCCGAGTTGGTCGACACTCTTGGTTGTCTTACCGGGGAATGACCGCTGGCGCATTACGCGCCGGCGTAGCTTTCAATTATTTTTCAATTCGAATGCAGACGGCCCGGTTCCGCAGGGCGAAATATTACTGAAAATTCCGTCTTTAAAACAGCACCGGCGCTAGACGTAGCATTCGCGCGACGCTCGAAAATCGTCATTAATCGCCGATTCGCACGCGCATTGGGGCTGAACCGCTTCCATGACCGCCGCCAATACGCGCTAAGGACAGACAAGCGAGCCAAAGCCGGCCGTCTATGCTAGAATCCGGCGCTCATTGGGGAGTAGCCGCCCCGCTGCGTCCGTCGCATGCGGCGATAGAAGATCGCCGCCATGGTTCGAGCTTTCGTCCCATGCGCCATCCGAGACGCGCCGCGGGGGCGTCCGTCAACACACTTGGCTCCGTGCGAGCCATGGCGGGCACAGCCTTTGGCCTGGCGAGACCGATGATTCCCGCGCATGCCGCTTTCAGGGCCCGGCTGCGTGGTGGATCGTCGCTCGTTCACATCTCGGCCCGAGGAACCATCACGTGGAACAAGCTTTTCTCATCTCGACCGGCGCGGTCGCACTCGCGGAAATCGGCGACAAGACTCAACTGCTCTCGCTCGTGCTTGCCGCACGCTATCGCAAGCCGGTGCCGATCATGCTCGGCGTGCTCGCGGCCACGCTCGCGAATCACGCCTGCGCGGGCGCGATCGGCGCCTGGCTCGGCGCGCTCGTCACGCCGAGCGTCATGCGCTGGGCGCTCGGCATCTCGTTCGTCGTCATGGGGCTGTGGGTGCTCGTGCCGGATAAACTGGATCCGAGCGAAACGAATGTCGGGCGCAGCCATCTAGGCGTATTCGGCACGACGCTCGCTACGTTCTTTCTCGCGGAGATGGGCGATAAAACGCAGATCGCCACTGTTGCGCTGGCCGCCCGCTTCCATGATTTCCTGGGCGTGGTCGGCGGAACGACGCTCGGCATGATGCTCGCGAACGTGCCGGCCATTCTCCTAGGCGAGCGCTTCGCCCACAAGCTCCCCACGAAGGCCGTCCACGCAGTGGCCGCCGTCTTGTTCATCGTCCTCGGCGCACTGGCGTTCATCCGCGCCGGCTGAACGATCGGCAAATGGCTGTGGGCGAATCGCCCGCAGCCGCCGTTCCGTTCACTTGGGCGCTGCTCCCGCTCCTGCACCCGATGCCGCGGCCGGCGCGCCCGCGCTCGGTCGCGCAACCGGCACTTCGTTCGTCAGCACGGCGCCGCGCTTATCGTAGCGAAGACGCACCGTACGTACGACGCCGTTGGCGAGCGGGAAGTCGGCCAGCGCGCTGCGCACGAGGTACGGCATGGCATGCACGAGCGACGAATCCTCGTCCGTGTTGCGCGCCGTCACGTTGTAGACCTCCTTGCCCGACGCGCGCTCCGTGATTCGAATGCCGAGCGTGTGCGTGAATACGGGATAGCTCTGCGTGACGTAATCGGGCGGGAACGGACCGAACGCACCCCAGGGGCCCATCGGCCGCCAAAACGGGCTGGGCCAAGGACTGCCGTAAAACACCGGCTGCGTCACGGTGACGGTGTCGCCGCGCGTCTCGTAGCTCAAGCCGACGAGATATCGGGCGTCCGCGGACGGCACCTGCCGAAAGGCATACGCATCGAGTTCGTTGGCGACCAGCTGTTCATAGGTGGCCTGCTCGATGCTGTTTTGCTGCGCGGCCGTGCGCGCGAACGCATAGGCGCGCGTCGCGTCGCTGCCGCTCCAGTTCGAAAAAGCGGTCACCTGCGTCGATACGTAGGTCGTGCATCCCGACAGCAACATGATCGTCGACGCCGTCACCGGCACGGCCACGCGCCGCAATCGATCCCATTTCATCCTATCGTCCTCACCCGTCTCGCCCGCGCGGGCCCATGCGCCGCGCGAATGGGCTGATGATACCGCCGACCGAGCCCCGCTTCCAAAGTCGTCGATCGTTTCGGCATATCCACGCGGGCCTTTGTACAATGGGCGACTGCCCTCGCGCGAGGCGCCCCTGCCGGGGCACGCGAGCCGAAACCGGTTTCTTTCATCCATCGCCATGTCCGATACCGCCAATCCCGCTGTGATCCGCCGGGCCGACTATGCACCGCCCGCCTTCCTCATCGAATCGGTCGCGCTCGAATTCGATCTCGTACCCGCGCGCACGGTCGTCAAGAACACCATGCGGCTTCGGCGCAATCCGCACGCCGCGGCGAATGCGCGTCTCGAACTCATGGGCGAAGCGCTCGAATACATCGGCGCCGCGATCGACGGCAAGGCCGTGCCGGCGAGCGCCGTCCGCGCACACGAGCATGGTCTGACCATCGAGAACGTGCCCGACGCTTTCGAGCTCGTGATCGAGAGCGCCTGCCATCCCGCCGAGAACACCACGCTTTCCGGCTTGTACGTCTCGAGCGGCAATTTCTTCACGCAGTGCGAAGCCGAAGGTTTTCGCCGCATCACGTATTTTTTGGATCGGCCCGACGTCATGTCGACCTTCACGGTCACGCTGCGCGCGGACAAAGCCGCCTACCCCGTACTGCTCTCGAACGGCAATCTCGTCGACGAGGGCGATCTGCCGGACGGCCGCCACTTCGCGAAATGGGAAGACCCTTTCAAGAAACCGAGCTACTTGTTCGCGCTCGTCGCGGGCAAGCTCGTCGCGCTAGAACAGCGTATCCGCACGGGCTCCGGCAAGGAGAAGCTGCTGCAGGTTTGGGTCGAGCCGCACGACTTGGACAAGACGCGGCACGCCATGGATTCGCTGATCCATTCGATTCGCTGGGATGAAGAACGCTTCGGCCTCGAACTCGATCTCGACCGCTTCATGATCGTCGCCGTCGGCGATTTCAACATGGGCGCGATGGAGAACAAGGGGCTCAACATCTTCAACACGAAGTACGTGCTCGCCAATCAGGAAACCGCCACCGATACCGACTTCAGCAATGTCGAAGCGGTCGTCGGTCACGAGTATTTTCACAACTGGACAGGCAACCGCGTCACGTGCCGCGACTGGTTCCAGCTGAGCCTCAAGGAAGGGCTCACCGTGTTTCGCGACCAGGAATTCTCGGCGGACATGGAAGGCGGCGCGACCGATGAAACGGCGCGCGCCGTCAAGCGTATCGAAGACGTCCGCGTGCTGCGCCAAATGCAGTTCGCCGAGGATGCGGGCCCGATGGCGCACCCGGTGCGCCCGGACAGCTACGTGGAGATCAACAACTTCTACACGATGACCGTCTATGAGAAAGGGGCCGAAGTCGTGCGGATGTACCAAACGCTGTTCGGCCGCGAGGGCTTTAGGCGCGGCATGGATCTGTACTTCAAGCGTCACGATGGGCAAGCTGTCACCTGCGACGACTTCCGCCATGCGATGGCCGACGCCAATAGCCGCGACTTGACGCAGTTCGAACGCTGGTACAGCCAAGCCGGCACGCCGCGCGTGTCGGTGCGCACGGCCTACGACGCGTCCTCGCGGCGCTATAGCGTCACGCTGGCGCAAAGCTACGGCGACGCCGCGCCCGCGGCGCGCGAAACGCAGAAGGGCCCGCTGCCGATTCCGTTCGCGATCGGGCTCATCGATCGCCAAGGCAACGACATCGCGCTGCGGCTCGAAGGTGAAGATCAAGCGGCCGCAACGGTTACGACGCGCGTGATCGAGCTGACCGAGCAAGAACAGACATTCACGTTCGTCGATGTGAAGGAGGCGCCGCTGCCCTCTCTGCTGCGCAACTTCTCGGCGCCCGTCATCGTCGAGTACGAATACACGAACGATGAACTCGCGTTTCTGCTCGCGCACGACAGCGACCCGTTCAATCGCTGGGAGGCCGGACAGCGGCTAGCCACGCGTGAGTTGCTCGCGCTTGCCGGCCGTGCCGCGCAAGGACAGGCGCTTTCGCTCGACGATTCGGTCATCGCCGCTTTCGCGCGCGTGCTCACCGACGAATCGCTCTCGCCGGCATTTCGCGAACTGGCCCTGATGCTGCCGTCGGAGGCGTATCTGGCCGAGCAAATGGACGAGGCCGACCCGGCAGCTGTCCATGCGGCGCGACAATTCGCGCGCCGGCGCCTCGCCACGGCGCTCAAGAACGAATGGTTCGCGATCTACGAGCGCCATGCGATGCCGGGCGCCTATGAACCGACGCCGCAAGCGGCCGGCCATCGCGCCCTGAAGAATCTCGCGCTGGCGTACCTTGCCGAGCTCGACGATCCGGCCGAGGCGATCCGTCTCGCGAATGCGCAGTACGACAAGGCCGACAACATGACCGATCGCGCGGCTGCCCTCGCCGCCCTGCTCACGGCCTCGGCCACGGCCGGCGCGGGTGCGGCGGAAACGGCGCTAGCCGATTTCTACCGCCGCTTCGAGCAGCAGCCGCTCGTCATCGACAAATGGTTCGCGCTGCAAGCGACGCAGCGCGGCAGCGCCGAGCGGCCGGTGATCGATGTGGTGCGACGACTGATGGCCCATCCGGCGTTCACGCTGCGCAATCCGAATCGTGCGCGCTCGCTGATCTTCAGCTTCTGCGCGGCAAATCCGTCGCAGTTCCACGCCATAGACGGCTCCGGTTACGCCTTCTGGGCCGAGCAGGTCGTCGCGCTCGACGCGCTCAACCCGCAGGTCGCCGCGCGCCTTGCACGCTCGCTCGAACTGTGGCGCCGCTACACGCCGGCGTTACGCGAGCGCATGCGCGAAGCGCTCGAACGAGTGGCCGCGCAAGTCAAATCGCGCGACGTACGTGAGATCGTGGAGAAGGCGCTGGCATAGGTGCATCGGCATTCAGCAGTCTTTGCAGAACCGGCGCATGCGCCGGTTTTTTTTCGGTTTTTTCTGAGCGTTCGAACGGCGCCGCATCGAGTGCCGAACGCTGCTCAGCGTACGCATGCTTACAAAAACGCGAGGCCCCACGCCGGGCCACGGGTAAAATCGTCGCATTCCCATGGCTTTCGGAGCACCGCAATGTCTTTGCAACGACGCACCACCCTGACCAAGTACCTGATCGAGCAGCAACGCGAAACGAACAACCTGCCGGCCGACTTGCGGCTGCTGATCGAGGTCGTGGCGCGCGCCTGCAAGCTCATCAGCTATCACGTGAGCAAAGGCGCGCTGGGCGAAGCGCTCGGCACGGCGGGGACCGAGAATGTCCAAGGTGAAGTGCAAAAGAAGCTCGACGTGCTGTCCAACGAAATCTTGCTCGACGCCAACGAGTGGGGCGGCAACCTCGCCGGGATGGCGTCCGAGGAAATGGAGACGCTGTTCCCGATTCCGTCGAACTACCCGCGCGGCGAGTATCTGCTCGTGTTCGATCCGCTCGACGGCTCGTCGAACATCGACGTCAACGTCTCGATCGGCACGATCTTTTCGGTCCTGCGCTGCCCCGACGGCCAGGAAGCGACCGAGCAATCGTTCCTGCAGCCGGGCCGGCAGCAAGTGGCGGCCGGCTACGCAGTGTACGGTCCGCAAACGGTGCTCGTGCTGACGACGGGCAACGGCGTGAACTGCTTTACGCTCGATCGCGAGCTCGGCTCGTGGGTGCTCACGCACAACAACCTTCGCGTGCCGCAAGACACGCGTGAGTATGCGATCAACGCCTCGAACGAGCGGCATTGGTACGAGCCGGTGCAGCGTTATGTCGGCGAATTGCTGGCCGGCAAGACGGGACCGCGCCAGGCCGATTTCAACACGCGCTGGGTCGCTTCGATGGTGGCCGACGTTCACCGCATCTTGAACCGCGGCGGTATCTTCATGTACCCGGCCGACAAGCGCACGCCGGACAAGCCGGGCAAGCTGCGGCTCATGTACGAAGCGAACCCGATGGCATTCATCGTCGAGCAGGCGGGCGGCGCGGCCACGAACGGCGTGGAGCGCATCTTGGACATTCAACCGAAGAGCCTGCACGAGCGGGTTGCCGTGTTCCTTGGATCGAAGAACGAGGTCGATCGCGTGACGCGCTATCACCACGACGAAAAAAAATGATCGGAGGGGCTTGCGTACCTCGGCAAAGTGTCTCTATAATCGCGTTTCTCTGATGTTGATGCCGGAATAGCTCAGACGGTAGAGCAGCGCATTCGTAATGCGAAGGTCGGGGGTTCGATTCCTCTTTCCGGCACCACCAAGATTCAAGCAAAAAGCCCAGTCCTCGCGACTGGGCTTTTTGTTTTGCGCAAGCCATGTAGGCGCTATGTAGGCATTTTCTTCAATCCATGTAGCGTCGCGTGCGATTTGGCATCATTCAGCGGCCGGTTTGTCCCCCACCGCTCTGCCATCTGTGCCGCCTATTTGTCACCGTCCCGCACAAAAGAAAGCCGCCCACAGGCGGCCCATTCTCGCCAGGCCGAACTTCGCTATGGATTGTCTCCCGACCGAGGAATCGGCCCCGGTGTGACACTCATGTACTTCTTCAACTCGGGCTCTCCCAACGCGATCACGTTGAGCATCGCTATACCAAGCCGCCGAGCGAACTCGTCGTCGATCCTATGGTTGAACTCATCAAGCAGGATCGGCATTTCGAGCCGGCCAGCCAGCAACGGCGCTAGCTTTGCCGGATCGACCGTCTGAACATTGAACTTCCCTTCCGGTTCGCTGTAAGTCAACACGACCGAATAAGGCGGATGGTTAGCCATTTAGAACCCCCTGCATTGCTGGTATTTCAAGAATGCGTTTTGCTGGCAAAGAGCCAGCCCTCGTGCCCCGCCCATCGGGCCTGAAAGCGCTTTACAGAGGTCCATGTCGCGCTCGTACTCCGCGTTGCATTCGCTCTCGTCCTCTTCACTCACGCCACGTGCGGCGTATGCCTGAGAAGATCCACCGGTCGTGCTATTTGCATATTCGAAGGGCTTCGCGTCGCTCAGTGGCGTGCTCGTGTTCGCACTTCCGTCCGCTGCACTCGTCCTATTTCCGCCAAAGGCCGCTGCCGCTGCTGCGCTGACCATGCTCGCTGCTGCGACGATTGGCGCGCCGTCAGGATGGTAGCCCATCGATGCAAGCTCATGCGGCTCGAAGGCCATAAGCATCCCGTCTTGCGAGGCAATGAGCCGTGGCGGAGGGACGCACTTGCAGATACAAAGATCGTTTTCGACGCCCACCTCCTTGCCGTCGAACGACGTCGGCCAGTGTGGGCCATCGTTGCATAGCGTTCCCTCCGATTTGCACGCGGGGCACCATATTTTCGCGCCATGGAACGCAAGCGCTTCATCCTCATTGAATGCTGCCACGCCTTCGAGAATGACTCCGCCGGCAGTCGTCTTGTCCCCCTTAATCAGAATCCTTCGTTCCACTGGGTCGGCTCCTTCCAAGTCGAGCAGCCGCTATCCTAGCGCCCTGGGCGCCGCGACCACAACAGACGACGCGGTCTTGTCGACCATCAATACCAGGCACTTGCGGGCACGCCGACCCGTGCTTCCCCCCAAGGAAGCGCTTAAGATCATTCCCGCTCGGCTTCTCCTTTCAAGGCTCAGTTGCAGGATCGCGGGCTACCCACGGAGTTCTAAAGCAGAAGTGAGAAAGCCCGCAAGCGCTGTGCTATGCGGGCCTTCGAATAAGTCTCCTGCCTTTCCTCGCGTTGCAAGCGAGGCCGTAACCGCTATGAAAGGGGCCGCGCAGGATAAGGTTCTGCGTGTGCCCTCACTCCGGGCGGACTAAGCCAAGTTCGCTCCAACCGTTCTCCGCGCTTACGCGGGCCGTTACAGCCCACCTTCAAGGTCCAGTCGGATCACTACTTCCACGCGGTGAGGGTAGCACCGGTCGTGGGGTCGCGCTGAATCCGCATCACCGAGCCCGGCGTGGCCACTGAGCCGAATGAGTCGGCATAAGCTTGGTCCTCCGCGTCGATGAACGCCACCTCGTTTGGCTCGTCACGCAGCACAGCTGCGATGACTTCGCGGCGATCCCGCGATAGCGCGATGGTGCGCTCACGGCGCTCGCCAGCAGTTTCATAGCTCACCGTGTGCGGCGCCAGCGGCGGATGCATCACGGGCACCGTGCCCGGCTGGGCCACCATCGCGGCGTCCTCCGCCCTCACTTGGGCGACCCAGCGTGACCACGTGGCTTTGCTGATACGGGCGAACTCCGCCTTGGCGATCCGAGGCCCGGCTTCCTCCCAATGCTCCAGCATGCAGCGGCGGATGTGCTCCAGTGCGATAAGTTGTTCGGGTTTGGGCGGTCGAGCCATGTTCTGAAACCAGAGAGTGCTTTCGGAACATTATGGAATCACGACCCGCGAAACCGCATCAGGCAAGGCGCGCCGGTTTCGAAATTCGTCCGCCGACGCGCCCGCTTAGAAGCCCCAAGGAGAAATCAAACTTGCCTTACCTTACCAATGTCAGAGGAGACTCGATATCATCGCGCAGCTCCATAAGGGCTATAAGCATTTTCGCCTCATCTTCACGCCCCTGCTTTCTAAGGTACTCCTTCACGCTCTCCCTAGCCGAACCCGAGTTCTCTCCAATCACATGGCACTCGAAAACCGTCCTGGCATCCTGATCATGAACAGTCGCATGAAAACGAGCCATACCACCTCCAGATCAAAACGTCAGTCAATAAATCCGTGATAAGCACCAACGGCCATAACAGCATCGACAAACCGCTTCGCAGTCGCCCTATCCATTATGACGCCCTTGCCGTCTACGTTTAGATAGATACTGTCCTCGGGATAGAAAGAAGAACGGCCCAATTCGATATCCATCGCGTCTTTGCCGCCTTGATCACGGACAGTCTCTTCGAAATACATCGTTGTTGCCATCGTTGGTCTTCATTGACTAATGATCTATCCCGACTGGCGCCGGATTCTTGCAATGTAGTAGGTCGCTTGCACCCCGGGCTATTCCCGAGCCAGCGACCGGCATAATGTATCAAAAATCTCTAGCTCTCCCACAAACTCGCCGCCAGCGGTCGTCGCGCATCCGCTCAGAAGCCGTCTGCGGTCAACGGTAACGGTTATGGTTTCTCAAGAAATCATGGAGGTTTTCCACGACATCGAGCGACGGGGGCGTGTTGTTCAGGCAAACCGAATCGGATCTTCGAACAAAAACGAGCGCATCCTTTCGGCCGCCGATCAGATCAACCGGTGTCGCGATCTGGTATCCCGTGTCGGACCACGCAATGACATAGCCGGTTTGACCGCCAAACCACGCGCCACCGCGACACGCATAGGTCTGCGTCATGTCACTCGGCTGGCAGTGCATCGGATAGCGTGCAATCAAATCGTTCGGATCGGACGCGCGGCGCAACGCATCGAGATCGATCGACGTGCCGCCGGCGATACCATTCACACGCACGGTTGAGCATTTTGGCCGCGACTTCGCCGCTTCGCGCTCATCGGCCTCTCCCTGCATCTTCATGCGCGCTTCAAAATCGGCCTGTTTGCGGGCCGCTTGCGCCTCATATTCCGCGTGCGCGCGTTCGGCGGCTTCCTGCTGTGCGCGCCGATCGGCTTCCTGTTTCGCCATTAGCTGCTGGTGTTGGCGGCCGATCTGCATGGCCCATTGTTGATCGGCTGAAAGCAACGGTGTGCCGACTGGTTGAGCCGGTGCACAATCGGCGAGTGCCGTGGTCACCACGATAGCCAGCATGAAACGATTGAGCCGCATTAGAACTCCTCATCTGAAATTGGATGAGTGCGCATGAAGAGTTCGCGCACCGCCGAATTTCCCGTCCATAGCTTCGCGAGTAGGTCGCCCGAGCGGTTACGAGCAGCACGACGATGATATTCCTCTGTCCACCGGCGGTCGACAAGACAAGCCCCAAATGCTGGTGCGGTAAGATTGGCGGAACAACAACAGCACGGGGATATGCGAAATGGAAACCATCGACTTTCTGGTTCAGGGCTCGGCAGCGGAGCCCTATGAACTGAGATTCACTCGAAGTGGCAATACGATCAATGCATTCTGCTCATGCCCGGCTGGCGACTCTGGGACAGCATGCAAACATCGTTTGTCGATTCTCTCCGGCCTGAAGGCCGGTATTGTTAGCGACAACGCTGAACTAGTAGCGACGGTAGCGTCCTGGCT
>DATJJH010000081.1:0-52730 GCA_035492395.1 Trinickia sp.
CGCCACGCCAAAACGAAACACCTGGCCGGCGAGCTGCATCGACTTCTTCGACATTTCGAAGGCGCCGCGGGATTCGATTTTGCGAAGCACGGCGAGCAGCTCGGGAGGTGTGATCTCCGCGATCGGCCGAGCGCCAAGCGCCGGAAATAGCTCTTTCTCGATCAGCGCGATTACGCCGTCGGCATAGGTCGACTTCCACGTCTGACATTTCGCCTCGTGCCACTCGCGCGCGATCGCCTCGAACGAGTTCTTGCGGCGCAGCCCGGCCTCGAGCTTTACGCAGCGCTTCTCGTGGGATGGGTCTAGGCCGCCGCAGATCTGATCCTTGATGGCGTCTCGCGCCTTCCTGGCGGCCAGCAGCGACACAGTTGGGTAGACGCCGATGGCATGCACTCGCTCTTTGCCGTCGACGCGGTACTTCAAGCGCCAATACTTGGCGCCGCTCCGCGTCATCTGGAGATACATGCCTTGGCTGTCGGCCAGCTTGTAGGCCTTCTCGCGAGGCTTTGCGGCGCGCACCGCAGCGTTAGTCAGAGGCATCGGAAAGCGGGGGTATCTCGGCACCCCGCTAGATCAAGAAATACCTCGAAAAGACCCCGTGAATTATGGGTGTCAATGGGAAAACTTTGGCAACGATGGGAAGTGAACCGGCCGCAAGCCTTTGACTGGCCTGGGATTTTGAAGACGATGGGAAACGTTAGGCAGTTAATTGGCCCCCCCACGAGGAATCGAACCTCGATTTCAGGTTTAGAAGACCCGTGTTCTATCCGTTGAACTATGGGGAGGCGAAGATGTGATTGTACGGCGGCCGGCCACACCGAGCCGGGGGCCGTGATTATACTCGATCCCCAAGCGGCCGCGGTACGAGCTCAAACGGGCTGGCCGTGGGTCATGAACCAAACGAGGCAGGCGGCGCCGGCCAAGACGCAATACACGCCGAACGAGGCAAGGCGGCCGCGCCCTTCGAAATAGCGCATCAAGAAGCGCACGCTGAGATAGGCAGCCACGCCGGTCAGCACGCCCCCGAGGATCGCGTCGGCCAACTGCCCGGGCGCATGAAAGAGCTTGGGCACCTCGAGCAAGCCGGCCGCGAAAATGATCGGCGTGCCGAGCAGGAACGCGAATTCAGCCGCGCTCTCCGCCGTCAGCCCGGCCGCGTTGCCGGCGATCATCGTCAGGCCGCTGCGCGAGAACCCCGGAATGAGCGCGCCGATCTGCGCAAGACCGACGAGAAACGCCTGTTTGAACGTGAGCTTTTCGGGCGCGCGGTGCGCACGGGAGCGCTGCAGACGGTCGCCGAGCCAGAGCAGCAGCCCGTTGACGATCAAGGCCAGCGCGACGATCCGCAGATCGTGAAAAATGCGCTCGAGCCGCTTTTCCAGCACCAGGCCGACGAGCCCCGCCGGAATCGTGCCGATGATGAGCGCCCACATCATATGGCCCTCTTCGCTGCGCCGCCCGGCCAGTGAGCCGAACCAGCCGCCGATGAGCGCGATCCAGCGCTTGCGGAAGTACCAGAGCAGCGCGAACGCGGTGCCCAGATGCAGCGCCACGAGGAACGGGATCAGTTGCGGCGCGTGCTTGTCGATATGCATGCCCAAGAGCGCCGGGGCCAGCAGCGTGTGCCCTAGGCTGCTGACGGGGAAAAGCTCGGTCACGCCCTGCAGGACGCTTAGAAAAATCAAAAACCAAAGACTCACGTGTCGATCCTTTCATTCTTCGAAAACGGGTTGCGGGGGAATATTTCTGCCGCCCGCCCGCCGAGCGGACGGCGGATCGGGACCGATTATGCCTACCGGGGCCGGTCGAGCCAAGCCGACAAAACATTTTTTTCAGCCCAAATATCGAGCAAAAACGTCATGGGTCAGTCATAATCGACCCGGATAATCGCTGCGACGTAAACGTTTCCAGGCCCAGCACTACCGGACTGCACAGGAAGATGAAACACACGATCAAGGATGTGGCCGCTTATGCCGGCTTTTCCATCGCGACGGTTTCGCGCGCGATCAATGCCCCTCATACGGTGAACCGCGTCACGCTGGCGAAGATCCGCGAGGCGATCGAGGCGCTGCAGTTCAGCCCCAGCCCGCTCGGCCGGCAACTGCGCGGCGAGCGCACGCGCCTCGTCGGCGTCGTGCTGCCCACGCTCGCCAATCCGGTGTTCGCCGAATGCCTGCAGGGCATCGACGAACTCGCGGCGGCCCAAGGCTATCGCCTGATGTTGATGACGACCCAATACGACGCGGCGCGCGAGCGCCACGCGATCGAGACGCTGCTCGCGCAGCGCGTCGAGGGCCTCATCCTCACGGTTGCCGATGCGGATACGCACCCGTTGCTCGATGAGCTCGACCGCGAAGGCAAGCTCTACGTGCTGATGCACAACGACACGGTGCGCCGTCCGTCGGTCTCCGTCGACAATCGGCGCGCCGCGTATGACGGCGTACGCATGCTGATCGAGCATGGCCACCAGCGCGTCATGATGCTGGCCGGCACGCTGGCGGAATCGGACCGCGCGCGGCTGCGCTATCGCGGCTATTCGGAAGCGATGCAACAGGTCGGGCTCACGCCCGCCCCGGCGCTCGAGGTCGACTTTAACGCCGACGAGCTCGCCCCCTCGGTCCTCTCGCATCTCACGTCGGGCGCGAACCGCCCCACCGCCCTTTTTTGCAGCAACGATCTGCTCGCGATGGTCGTCATGCGCGGCTTGCGCCGAGCGCGTTACAGCGTGCCCGAGGACATGTCGATCCTCGGCTTCGACGGCTTGTCGATGGGCGAACTGCTCTCGCCGCCGCTCGCCAGCATCAGCACGCCGAACCGAGAAATCGGCTGCGCGGCGTGGCGGCGCCTCATGGCGCGCATCGACGGCGCCGACGACGGCGAATCGCTCTCGCTCACGTTGCCCCATACGCTGCGCCAGGGCGGGACGATCGGCGTCCTTTCGGGCGCGTCGGGCCCCGCCCTGCCCGCACACCCCGTCGCATAAGCGACGCGGCTTCGCTGTTTTTCGCGTCGGCCGAAAGTAGGCCGGCGCAGCATTTCCACGACGTCCCAATAACGCTCTTTACCGCCCCGCAAGGAGACCTTAAGTGACACGTCGCACATCCAGCCTTCGCGCGCGCCTCGCCCAGCTTGCCTGCGCCGCCTCGGCGCTGGTCGCGTTAGCGGCCCCGCTCGCCACGACGGCGCATGCCGAAGAATCCGCCATTTGCTACAACTGCCCGCCGGAATGGGCCGATTGGGCCAGCGAACTGAAGGCCATTCAGGACAAAACCGGCATTCACGTGCCTTCGGACAATAAAAACTCCGGCCAGGCCATCGCGCAACTGATGGCCGAGAAAAACAGCCCCGTCGCCGATGTCGTCTATCTGGGCGTGTCTTCGGCATTTCAGGCGAAGGATAAAGGCGTCGTCCAGCCGTATAAGCCCGCCCATTGGGACGAAATTCCCGCCGGCTTGAAAGATCCCCAAGGCTATTGGTTTGCGATTCACTCCGGCACGCTCGGCTTTTTCGTCAACAAGGATGCGCTCGAAGGCAAGCCCGTGCCCAAATCGTGGGCCGACCTGCTCAAGCCCGAATACAAGGGGATGATCGGATACCTCGATCCGTCGAGCGCCTTCGTCGGCTATGCCGGCGCGGTAGCCGTCAATCAAGCGCTCGGGGGCTCGTTCGACAACTTCCAGCCGGGCCTCGACTGGTTCAAGAAGCTCAAGGCCAACGCGCCGATCGTGCCGAAGCAAACGGCCTATGCACGCGTGCTCTCGGGCGAGATTCCGATCCTGCTCGACTATGACTTCGACGCCTATCGCGCCAAGTACAAGGATCACGCGAATGTCGAGTTCGTCATTCCGACCGAAGGAACGATTTCCGTGCCGTACGTGATGAGTCTCGTCAAGGGCGCGCCGCACGAGGCGAACGGCAAGAAGGTGCTCGATTTCGTGCTCTCCGACGAAGGCCAGAAGATCTGGGCCAATGCATACTTGCGTCCGGTCCGCGCCGGCGCGATGACCAAGGACGCTGCCGCCAAATTTCTGCCGGCAAGCGACTACGCGCGCGCCAAGCCCGTCGATTTCTCCAAGATGGCGGATAAGCAGCAAGCGTTCGGTCAACAGTACCTGGAAATCATGCACTGATCGCCACGCGGCGTTCGGCTCGGGCGCAAGCCCGGCCGCGCCGCGACGGCGCCTCGCTTCGTCCGCTCGCGCCCGCCGCGTTGCCGACACCGCTTTTCTTCTGCGCGAGCGGTCATCGCCATGCACGACATCACTTTTCCGCTTCGCTGGCGCATCGTTTTGATCGCGCCGGCCCTCGCCGTCTTCATCGCGTTTTGGCTGTTACCGATGGGCGTGCTCGTTCACGTCAGCGCGAACGGCCATGCGTTCGCCACCTATCGCGCGCTGCTCACCAACGCACGCTATATGGACAGCCTCGTCGCGACGGTCGCGCTGTCGGCCGCCGTCACGCTCGCCACGCTCGTCCTGTCGGTCATCTCGGGCTTGCTGCTGGCCCGCCGCGAATTTCCGGGCAAGCGCTCGCTCGTCGCGTTGCTGACGTTCCCGCTCGCGTTCCCGGGCGTCGTCGTCGGCTTCATGGTCATCATGCTGGCCGGACGCCAAGGCCTCATCGGCGCGCTCACGCAAAAGCTCACGGGCGACAAATGGGTGTTCGCCTATTCGATGTCGGGGCTCTTTCTCGGGTATCTCTACTTTTCGATTCCACGCGTGATCGTGACGGTCATGGCATCGGCCACGAAGCTCGACCGATCGCTCGAGGAAGCCGCCCGCTCGCTCGGCGCATCGCCATGGCAGATCATGCGCGATGTAATCCTACCGGGCCTCGCGCCGGGCCTCGTCGCGGCCGGCGCCATTTGCTTCGCCACGGCGATGGGCGCATTCGGCACGGCCTTTACGCTCGCGACCGATATCGACGTCTTGCCGATGACGATCTACACGGAGTTCACGCTGAACGCGAACATGATTACGGCCGCCGGCCTGTCCGTCATTCTCGGCATCGTCACCTGGCTCGTCCTCGCGATCGCGCGCAGCGCGACCGGATCGGCCGTCGCCGCCACCGCATGAGGTCAGGATGAATTTACTCGCCGATTCCGCCACCGCCCGGCGAAGCAGGGGGCGCCGATTGACCGCGCTCGTCGCGCCGGGTCAACTGCTCGCGTTCGGACAGTGGATCGTCACCCTCGCGCTGTGCGCGTTTCTCGTTGTACCCGTCGTCATGTCGGTGCTGGCGGGCCTGACGGTCAATTACTTTCGCGGCCTCTCGAGCGGTCTCACGCTGCGTTGGCTCGCGCAGGTATGGATTCAATACCACGGCTCGGTGCTGCTGTCGCTCGAAGTCGCCGCCGCGACGCTCGCCGTCACGCTCGTCACGGGGGTGCCCGCGGCTTATGCGCTCGCGCGCAGCAAGACGCGCGCGGCCCGCATCGTCGAAGAATTTTTGGTGCTGCCGATCGCCCTGCCCGGCCTCGCGTCGGCGCTCGCGCTCATCGTCGTGTACGGCGGCTTCACGGCGTTTCGCATGAGCATGGCCTTCATCGTGGTCGGCCATGTGGTCTTCACGCTGCCGTTCATGGTGCGCGCCGTGGCGGCCGTGGCGGCCGGCGCCGACTTGCGCACGTTGGAGGAAGGCGCGGCCAGCCTCGGAGCGACGTTCGTCGAGCGCTTTTTCACGGTCGTGCTGCCGAATCTGCGGCCCGGCATCGTCGCGGGGGCGCTAGCCGTCGTCACCCTCTCGATCGGTGAATTCAATCTGACGTGGATGCTGCATACGCCCGAGACCAAAACGTTGCCGGTCGGGCTCGCCGATACCTACGCCTCGCTGCGCATCGAGGTGGGCAGCGCCTACACGATTCTGTTCTTCGCCATGACGATGCCGCTGCTCGTCGCCATGCAGCGGCTCGGCGCAGGTCAAAGCGAGATCATGGGAGGCGGCGGGCAGCGCACGAAAGATAAAGACAGCGGCAACGACCACACGGAATAATTTTTCGATCCACACGCCCCGATGAAATTCACTCCCGTTCCCATTGCGCTGTCGCAGTGCGCGAAGACTTTCCATGGCACGCGCGTTCTCGAGCCGCTCGATCTCACGATCGGCGCGGGCGAGACCCTCGTGCTGCTGGGACCGTCGGGCTGCGGCAAGACGACCACGCTGCGCATTGTCGCGGGCCTTGAGACGCCCGATGCGGGCGGCGCCGTGCGCTTCGGCGACGACGACGTCACGCGCTTGCCGATCGAGCGCAGGCAAGTCGGCATGGTGTTCCAGAGCTACGCGCTGTTTCCGAATCTGACGGTGCGCGGCAACGTCGGCTACGGTCTGAAGATCGCCAAAGTCGATCCCGCGCTCGCACGCAAGCGCGTCGACGAATTGCTCGCGATGATGCGGCTCGAAGCGCATGCGAATAAGCCGATCCATCAGCTTTCGGGCGGCCAACGGCAACGCGTGGCGCTGGCTCGCGCGCTAGCGCGCGAGCCGCGCGTGTTGTTGCTCGACGAACCGCTGACGGCGCTTGACGCGCGTCTACGCGATACGCTGCGGCGCGAAATGAACGCCCTACTGCGCGGGCTCGGCGTCACGACCGTCTACGTGACGCACGATCAGGCCGAAGCCATGGAGCTGGGGGACCGCATCGTCGTGATGAGCGCCGGCCGCATCGAACAGATCGGCACGCCCCGCGATATCTACTACCGTCCCGCCAATCGCGCCGTTGCGCAGTTCGTCGGCACGATCAACCGGGTCGCGGGACAATGGCGCGATGGCGTGCTCGCCACGATCGGCGGCAACGTCGGATTGCCCACGGGACTCGCGCGCGACGAACGGGCGGAACTCTTCTTCCGGCCCGAGGACGGGCGGCTCGTCGATCCGGCGAACGCCTCGCTGCGCGGAACCGTCGATACCGTGTCGTTTCTCGGCGAGCGTACCCGCGTGAGCGTGAGCGGCGCGACGCCCGAGGCGCTCGTGATCGACGTGCCGGGACGTACCGATTGGGCGCCCGGATCGGTGGTGGGCATCGAGATCGCGCCTGAAGGATTGATTGCGCTTCCCTAAAGACGGCCGTTAGCGCCGCCGATGAATAAAGGAGTGGACCCACATGCTGCTGGCTCAAATCAGTGACTTGCACATCAAGCGCCCCGGTGCGCTGGCCTATCGCCGCGTGGATACAGCCGCTCATCTCGAGCGCTGCGTCGCGAGACTGAACGCGCTCGAGCCGACGCCGGACGCCGTGGTCGTCACCGGCGATCTGGTCGACCTAGGCAGCGTCGTCGAATACACGTTGCTCAAGACGCTGCTGGCGCCGCTCACGATGCCCGTCTATCTGCTCGTGGGCAATCATGACGACCGCGCCGCGTTGCGGCAGGTGTTCGACGACCACGCCTATCTTCATGACAGCCCCGAATTCGTCCATTACGCGGTCGATGTCGGCCCGCTGCGCCTGATCGCGCTCGATTCGCAAGTGCCGCAACAAAGTGGCGGCCACTTGTGCGATGCGCGCCTCGCGTGGCTCGATAGGCAGCTCGCGCAGGCGCGGGACAAGAGCGTGATGCTCGCGCTGCATCATCCGCCTTTCGTGTCGGGGATCGGCCATATGGATCGCCAACGGCTCGATCCGGAATCGGCTCAACGCTTGGCCGCGATCGTCGGTCGGTATCCGAACGTCGAGCGTGTCGTTTGCGGCCACGTTCATCGGCCGATCTTCACGCGCTTTGCCGGAACGATCGCATCGGCGGTACCCGCGCCGGCGCATCAGGTTGCGCTCGATTTGCGCAAAGATGCCCCCTCCGCGTTCCGGCTCGAGCCCCCGGCATTCGCGCTTCATCAATACGCGCCCGAGACCGGCGTCGTCACGCACCACGCGTATGTCGACGAAGGCGAGGGGCCCTACCCGTTCTACGAGACAGACGGTACGTTGATCGATTGATCGCAGCGGGCGCTGGGTGAATGCGCTGCGCGATTAGAGACAACCCTCCAGCGCGCGGCGCCCAACGCGCGCTATCGTGCGTGCGCATTCACTCTCACGTCGAGCCGCGCCCATGCCCTACCCTCATCTGCTTTCCGAATTGGACCTCGGCTTCACGAAGCTTAAGAACCGCGTCGTCATGGGATCGATGCACACGGGCCTCGAGGATCGCTTTTGGCATTATCCGGCGCTCGCCGAGTACTTTCGGGAGCGCGCCAAGGGCGGCGTCGGGCTCATCATCACGGGAGGCATTTCGCCCAATCGCGAAGGCTGGCTGCTGCCGTTCGGCGGCACGCTCAACAGTGTGTTGGACCTGCGCAATCACCGGCGGCTGACTCGCGCAGTCCACAAGGAAGGCGGCAAGATCGCCTTGCAAATTCTCCACGCTGGCCGCTATGGCTATCACCCGTTCGTCGTTTCGGCATCGGCGGTCCGTTCGCCGATCTCGAAGTTCACGCCGAAAGCGCTGACCGAAGCCGGCATCGAGCGAACCGTGCGCGCGTATGCAAGAACCGCTCATCTCGCACAGCGCGCCGGCTACGACGGCGTCGAAATCATGGGCAGCGAAGGCTATCTGCTCAATCAATTTCTCTGCCGCCGCACGAACCGTCGCACCGACCGCTACGGCGGCAGTCTCGAGAATCGCATGCGCCTCACGCTGGACGTCGTCAAGCGTGTCCGCGAGGCGTGCGGCGAAGCGTTCATCGTCATCTATCGGCTCTCGCTGATCGACCTCGTCGAAGGCGGCAACACGTGGGACGAAACAGTGCAGGTCGCCCGCGCGCTCGACGCGGCGGGCGTCACGCTGATCAATACGGGCATCGGCTGGCACGAGGCTCGCGTGCCGACCATCGTCACTTCGGTTCCGCGCGCGGCGTTCGCGCCGCTCACGGCGCGCCTGCGCGAAGCCGTCACGGTGCCCGTCATCGCGTCGAATCGGATCAATACACCGGAACTGGCCGAATCGCTGATCGAAACGGGCTGCGCCGATCTCGTCTCGATGGCGCGGCCATTGCTGGCCGATCCCGACTTCGTCGTCAAGGCGGCCCAAGGCCGTGCCGACGAAATCAATACCTGCATCGCGTGCAATCAGGCGTGCCTCGATCATACGTTCCGCAACGAGCGCGCGAGCTGCCTCGTCAACCCGCGGGCCGCGCGCGAAACGGCGCTCGTCTACCGGCCCACGAAGCGCCCGCTCTCGCTCGCCGTCGTCGGCGCCGGGCCGGCCGGTCTCTCGGCAGCCTGCGTCGCGGCTTCGCGCGGCCATCGTGTCACGCTGTTCGATGCAAGCGACACGATCGGCGGCCAGTTCAATCTCGCCAAACGCATTCCGGGCAAGGAAGAATTCGCCGAAACGCTGCGCTACTTCGGCGCTCAGTTGCGCAAGCATGGCGTGGACGTGAGGCTCGGCACGCACGTGGACGCGTCGCAGCTCGCGCAGGGGCGCTACGACGAGGTCATCGTCGCGACGGGCATCGTGCCGCGCCGGCCGGCGATTGCCGGCATCGAGGGCGCGAACGTGCTCTCGTACGTGGACGTGCTGCGCGGCGCTCCGGTCGGGAAAAGCGTCGCCGTGATCGGCGCGGGCGGCATCGGGTTCGACGTCAGTGAGTTTTTGCTGCACCGTGCGGGCGATCCGCTGCCGCAGCCGCGCGATGCTTGGCTTGCGCAATGGGATGTCGACTTGGACGTTCGCGAACCGGGCGGGCTCGCGAAAGCGGCGCAACGAGAACCCGGCGAGCGCCGAATTTGGCTCTTGCAGCGCAAGAAGGGCAAGCTCGGCGCCGGCCTCGGCAAGACTTCGGGGTGGGTGCATCGCGCGACGCTTTTGCGCCATGGCGTACAGATGCTGGACGGCGTCGCCTACCTGGAAATCGGACCGCGCGGAATCAAGATCGAACGCGACGGCCAAACGCAATGGCTCGACGTCGAAACGATCGTGGTTTGCGCGGGCCAGGAATCGCTGCGCGAACTCGTGCCGGCTTCGCCAAGCACCAGCGGTCCGCGCTTCCATGTGATCGGCGGGGCCGCGCTTGCGAGCGAACTCGACGCCGAACGGGCAATTCGCGAAGGAGCTGAACTCGCGGCAAAGCTCTGACGCGGGCAAAATCGTCGCCCCGGTGGGGCAGCGCAGCGACGTGCGTTACACGGCTTCGCGCCGCGCCTGCTTTCTCATCCGGCTTTTCGGCGATCGAACCAGAACGACAGCGCGACGCTAGCGAGGATCACACCGGTCGCAACGAGCGTGGAGGCCGTCACGGGCTCGCCCAGCGTCAAGGCGCCCAGCGCGACGGCCACGATCGGGTTCACATACATGCAGCTGCTGGCGACGATCGGGCTCGTGTGACGAATCAGGAAGCCGTAGGCGACGTACGCCGCCATCGTCGCGACGGACATCAGATACAAGAACGCGAACAGTGAACCGAAGCCGAGCGCGACCACACGCTCGCCGCCCGCGACCGCGATCAGGGTTGAAATAGCGCCGCCCAAGCCGATTTGCAGCGCAGTCGACAAGAACAGATCCGCCGGCAGAGCAAGCCGGCTCGCCAAATGCGCGCCGCCGGCCCAAAAGAGCGCGGCGCACAGAATCACGATGCTGCCGCTCGTGGACGAACTCGACGTATCGCCCAAGTTCAGGATGAAGATGCCCGCCAGGCCGAGCGCCACGGCCACCCATTCGCCTTTCGCGATGGGGCGCCCGGCCACGGCGGAGATGATCGTGGCGAACAGCGGCACGGTGGCGACCATCACGGCAGCGGTGCCCGTGCCGACGCTGCGCATGCCGAACGCGAGCAGCCCGCTCGAAAACCCGACCAGCATCGTGCCGACGATCCCGGCATTGCGCGTCTCGATCAGCGTCGGCCAAACGGCCGCGCGTCGCATCGCGAAGACGAACAACCCGAGGCCGGCGATCAAATTGCGCAAGCCCGACAGCAGCAAGGGCGGAAACGATTCGAGGGCGACGTGCACGGCAAGATAAGCCGAGCCCCAAGCGAAGTAGACGACAGCGAGCGCGAGCGCGATGCGCCCGCCCTGCGTGCGCGGCAGCTTGATGCGCTCGAGGAGCCCGATCAATGCGGAAGGCATGGGTGGGCGCCTTCGCGCGGGCGGCTAGGCATACGAGGGGAAACGCGGGGGGAAACGCGGAGGCAAGCGCGCGGGCGAGCGCCGGCGGCCCCACCCGGTTGGCTCGACGCAGCGCGGGCGCGGTGGGCGTTGCAGGGCGGCATGTCGGTTATACGCTTGGGGGAAGGAACGAGCGGCGGGGCCGCAAGGCAAACGTCGTCATTATGCAACGGCCCGCCCTAAAACGTTCGGTTGCCAAATCCGGGCCGAGCGGTGTATCTTCTGCGATGCTAACGCGGGGGTCCTGCGTCGTGCCGTCGCACTCGGTACGCGCGGGTGAGAAATACCCTTTGAACCTGATCTGGATAATGCCAGCGCAGGGAAGCGTACGGGCTTCTCAAGCCCTGCGCATTTCTCTCATCCGCCCGACCTTCCTGTCGTCTCCTGCATTAGCGCCCTAAGTCAGGAGATTCGCATGAGTGCCAACCCGAAATTCATTTCATCCGAAGCACACGTCGACGCTGCCGCCGTTGCTCCGCTGCCCAATTCACAGAAGATCTACGTGACGGGCTCGCGGCCCGACATTCGCGTGCCGATGCGCGAAATCACGCAGGCGGACACGCCAACGGGCTTCGGCGGCGAAAAAAACCCGCCGATCTACGTCTACGACACGTCGGGTCCGTACACCGATCCGCAAGCCAAGATCGACATCCGTGCGGGCCTGCCCGCGCTACGTCAGCGCTGGATCGAAGAGCGCGGCGACACCGAGCCGCTGCCGGGCCTCACGAGCCAGTACGGCCGTGAGCGCGCGGCCGATTCGGCCACGGCTTCCCTGCGCTTCCCCGGCCTGCACCGCACGCCGCGGCGCGCCAAGGCGGGCGCGAACGTCACGCAAATGCACTACGCGCGCCGCGGCATCATCACGCCCGAGATGGAATTCATCGCGATCCGCGAGAACCAGCGCCGGGCCGAGTACATCGAAAGCCTGCGCGCGAGCGGGCCGAACGGCGCGAAACTCGCCCAAATGATGGGCCGCCAGCACCCGGGCCAGGCTTTCGGCGCGGCGGCCTTCGGCGCCAACGCGGCGCAAGAGATCACGGCCGAGTTCGTTCGTGAAGAAGTCGCGCGCGGCCGCGCGATCATTCCGGCGAACATCAACCACCCGGAAAGCGAGCCGATGATCATCGGCCGCAACTTCCTCGTGAAGATCAACGCGAACATCGGCAATTCGGCCGTGACGTCGTCGATCGGCGAGGAAGTCGACAAGATGACCTGGGCGATCCGCTGGGGCGGCGACACGGTCATGGACCTGTCGACGGGCAAGCACATTCACGAAACGCGTGAATGGATCATCCGCAATAGCCCAGTGCCGATCGGCACGGTGCCGATCTATCAAGCACTCGAAAAGGTGAACGGCAAGGCGGAAGACCTCACGTGGGAAATCTTCCGCGATACGCTCATCGAACAGGCCGAGCAAGGCGTCGATTACTTCACGATCCACGCCGGCGTGCTGCTGCGCTATGTGCCGCTCACGGCGAACCGCATGACGGGCATCGTTTCGCGCGGCGGCTCGATCATGGCCAAGTGGTGCCTGGCTCACCATAAGGAAAGCTTCCTCTACGAGCATTTCGAGGAAATCTGCGAAATCATGAAGGCCTACGACGTGAGCTTCTCGCTCGGCGACGGCCTGCGTCCGGGCTCGATCTACGACGCCAACGACGAAGCGCAGCTCGGCGAACTCAAAACGCTCGGCGAACTCACGCAAACGGCGTGGAAGCACGATGTGCAGGTGATGATCGAGGGCCCCGGCCACGTGCCGATGCAGCTCATCAAGGAGAACATGGACCTGCAGCTGCAATGGTGCGACGAAGCGCCGTTCTACACGCTTGGGCCGCTCACGACCGACATCGCGCCGGGCTACGACCACATCACCTCGGGTATCGGCGCGGCGATGATTGGCTGGTTCGGCACGGCGATGCTGTGCTACGTCACGCCGAAGGAACACCTCGGCTTGCCGAACAAGGACGACGTCAAGGAAGGCATCATCACCTACAAGCTCGCGGCGCACGCGGCCGATTTGGCCAAGGGGCATCCGGGCGCGCAGGTGCGCGACAACGCGTTGTCGAAGGCCCGTTTCGAGTTCCGCTGGGAAGACCAGTTCAATCTCGGCCTGGACCCGGACAAGGCGCGCGAATTCCATGACGAAACGCTGCCGAAGGATTCGGCGAAAGTGGCGCACTTCTGCTCGATGTGCGGGCCGCATTTCTGCTCGATGAAGATCACGCAGGACGTGCGCGACTTCGCGGCCGCGCAAGGCCTATCCGACGAAACGGCGCTGAAGAAAGGCATGGAAGAAAAGGCCGTCGAATTCGTCAAGGGCGGCGCGGAAATCTACAAGCGTCAATGACGCGTCGATGAGGGTCGGTCACGCCGTCGCGCACGATGCGCGCAGCTGATGCAAGGGGCGCCGCGGCGCCCCTTTTCTATTTCGGCGCCATCGCCAGCTTGGCCGCATTCGGGCCGCATCGGCCGCCGGACGGTCAAATGCCGCCACGGAATATGTCGTTTCTTGCCGTTTCATCTCGCGCTGAAATATCGCGCGAACACCCGGTGATACCATGCTTTCCGGTCATTCGACGACATGACGAACCACTAAAACATACGCCTCGAGATCCCTCATGAAACCTAGCCACGTCATTCAATTGCTCGTGCTCGCCGCCCTATGGGGCGCCTCTTTCCTATTCATTCGCGTAGGCGTCGCCGAGTTCGGCGTCGCACCGCTGATGGCGTTGCGTGTGTCGATCGGCGCCTTGGTGCTGGTGCTCATGCTGGCAATGCGCGGCACACCGCGCGCGTCGTTCGCGACCTTGCGCGCGCGTGCGTTTCCGCTGTTGGTCGTCGGTGTGCTCAATTCCGCCGCGCCGTTCTGCCTGTTCGCCTTCGCCGAACTCACGCTGTCGGCGGGTTTGACATCGGTCATCAACGCCACCACGCCGCTTTTCGGCGCGCTCGTCGCGTTCGTCTGGCTCAAGGACAAGCTGACTGCGCTGCGCACGCTCGGCATGCTCGTAGGCTTCGGCGGCGTCGTCTCCCTGGTCTGGGGCCAAATCGAAGCGCCGCAGGGCGCACTCGCGCCCTCGGCCGGCGCCACGGCGCTCGCGGCGCTGGCGGCCACCGCCGCGGCGCTGCTTTACGGTATCGCGGCCAACTACACGAAACGTCATCTGACGGGCGTCGACTCGCTCACGATCGCCACGGGCAGCATGATGGGCGGCAGCATCGTGCTGATTCCGTTCGCCCTCGCGACCTGGCCTACCGCACCGGTTTCGCTGCACGCATGGGGCGCGGTGCTGAGCCTAGGCATCGCCTGTACCGGCATCGCCTATTTGATCTTCTTTCACTTGATCGTCGTGGCCGGGCCGGCGCGTGCAATCACCGTCACGTTCATCATCCCGGTCTTCGGCATTCTGTGGGGCGCACTGTTCCTCGACGAGCCAATCAGCGCAGGCATGATCGAAGGTTGCGCGATCGTGCTCGTCGGCACCGCGCTCGCAACCGGCGTCATCAAGCGCATTCCGGGCCTGCGGCAGCGGCAAGCCTGAAAGGCATGCCATCGGGGCGCGCCGCCTCTCCTCCTCGCGCGCCCTTCGGAATACACCTCTCGCCTGCTTCCCCGCCGAACGTTCGGCGCCCCACGCCCGATGCTCGATCGCGGCGCTCACCCCCTTCAACCGTCTGCGACCGCACGCTGCCCACCGGCCGCACGGCCTTACGCTGGGCGCGTTTCTTCCGATCACGCTTTTGTTGTTACACTGCCCTTTCGTCATATGGACATCGTGGGACATGCCAAGTCTTTTCGTTCGCTTCCAGCCGAACGGCTCGCCGTGCGTACCCAGCACGATCTTTTCCCGCGCCTGGCGCGGCGGCCGCCGCGCTCCGCCACGGCGCGCGGACGCGCTTCGCTTGCCATGTCGTCCAAGCGCGACCTGACCCTCGCGGGCATTCTGCCGCATCTCACGCGCGATGCCGCCGGCTGGCGCATCGTCTACCAAGGCGTGACGCTGCGCAGTGCGTTTCAGCCCATCGTTTCGATCACGCACAAGCGCGTCGTGGGCTACGAGGCGCTGCTGCGCGCGACCAATGCGCTTGGCCAATCGATCCCGCCCGATCAGCTGTTCGCCCGCGCGAAGGCCACGGGCCCCGCGCTCGCGCTCGAGCGGCTCACGCGCTGCGTCCATTTTGCGAACTTCGCCGAGCAAAACGTCGAAACGGGCTGGCTCTTCGTCAACGCCCTGCCTCAGCTCCTGCGAGTCGGCCCCAATTACCGCGCGTTCACCGATGAGCTGTGCGACTACTTCGGCATCCCGCATCACCGCGTGGTGATCGAGATGATCGAGCAGCCGAGCACCGACGAACCGCATTTCGAACGCATCGTCGAATCGCTGCGCGAGCGTGACCTGCTCATCGCTATCGACGATTTCGGCACCGGATTTTCGAATTTCGACCGCATCTGGCGCATGCGCCCCGATATCGTCAAGCTCGATCGTTCCCTGGTCGCGCGCATCGCCGCGCCGGTCGCGGACCATCAATTCGCCACGCAGCTGGTGACGATGCTGCATCGCGCCGGCACGATGGTTTTAGGAGAAGGCGTCGAGACCGAGGACGAGCTCATGACGCTGATGGAGGCCGACGCCGATTTCATCCAAGGTTTTTGGCTTGGCAAGCCGCATGCGTCGGTTGCCGCGGCCAGCAGCGTGGCGCCCGAGCGTATCGAATCGATGTGGCAGCGCTTTCATGCACGCGCCCTTGCATTGCCCGGGACGCCTGTCGAATTCGCGAGCGTCGAGGACACGGTGCTCGGCGGCGCGCGCGCCTACAAGGCGACGAACGATCTCGCATTCGCCGCGCAGCAGACGTTCCGCATGCCCTGGGCACGCCGCGTTTTCGTCGTCGATCGACACGGCGATCAGCATCGCGCGTCGATCGCCGCCGGCGAGGAAAGCCATGCGCCGCGACTTGCCCCGCTGTTTCCCGACATGTCCAGCAATTGGTCGCGCCGAGCGTACTTCAAGCGCGCGCTCGCTTCGCCGGGGCGGGTGGCCGTCATGGGGCCGCACTACTCGCTGACTGAAGGCAAGGATTGCTACACGGCCGCCGTCACCGTGGAGACGGACGGCAAGACAGAGGTGTTTTGCGTCGACTTCGTCGCCGATGTGCCGCACTCGCCACGCGAGGGCGGTTGAGCGAGGCTGCTGCGTCGCGACTCGTGATGACGTGACTTCATGGGGCCCGACACCCGGCCGCCTTTGCCTCAATCGAGTACGCGTCCTCGTCCCGCTTTCACGCTCGAGCGGCGCGTCTTGCTATCCAGGCGGCGCGCTGTCGACGCCCGCGTGGGCCGCGTCGGAATCCGCGGCCGTCGCGTCACGCTGACGCTTGCGATCAACTCGTCGAGCCGCGCGAGCGCCGCCGTCCGATTCATCTCCTGCGTCCGATATTCCTGCGCCTTGATGACGACAACGCCCTCGCGCGTGATACGACGATCGTCGAGTGCGAGCAATCGCATCTTCAAGACATCGGGCAACGACGACGCGCGAATGTCGAACCGCAGATGAATCGCGCTCGACACCTTGTTGACGTTTTGTCCGCCCGCTCCCTGAGCCCGAACGGCGGTCAACTCGACTTCCGCCGGCGAGACTTCGTAGCGCAATGTCATTGCAACTCCTGCATGCGGGCGAGGAGACCCGAGTCGCGCCGCGTCGGCGTGGCGATCGCATCGGCAAGGACCTCGCGCGAGCCGACGACGCGCACGGTCTTTCGCGCCCGGGTGACCGCCGTGTAGACGAGCTCGCGCGTCAACACGCGGCCCGACGTGGCGGGCAAAACGAGCGCCGCATGGTCGAACTCGGATCCCTGCGACTTGTGTACAGTCAACGCGAAGGCCGGATCGTGCGGGGGCAGCGCCGCGGGGCTCACGGCCCGCACGCCGCCGTCCGCCGTGCGGAAATAGACGCGCAACGCGCCCTGCTGCGCGGGCAATGCGATGCCGATATCGCCGTTGAACAAGCCCAGCGCATAGTCGTTGCGCGTCACCATGACGGCGCGGCCGGCGAACCAGCTCGTGCCCACCGCGAGCGGGACGCGCGCGGCGCGCCGCACGTGCTCGGCCATGTGCGTATTGATCGCGTCGACGCCGCGCGCGCCGAGCCGCGTCACACAGAGGATGCGAAAGGCATTGAGCGCATCGAAAAGCGGCGCGCAGTCGGGCTGCGGCTCGGCAAGCGCGGCTGTCAGCGCCTGCACGTACGGCGTGAAGCCCCGCGTCAAACGCTCGAGCGTGTGGGCGGCGAGTGCGGGGCCGCCGTCTTCGTCGAGCTGTGCTGGGATACTGAAGTCCGACGCGTCGGTATCGAGTGCGTCGAACAGATCCCGCTCCGCGGAGCCGCTCGCGGGTCCCCCCTCGCGCGCGCCGAGTGCGTCGAGTGCGGCCTGTACGTCGCCGCGCCGTATCGCAAGCGACAAACGGCCGATTGCCGAATCGAGCCCGAAGCGGTAGTTGCGTTCGAGCCAAACGACGCAATCGACGAGCGGGGCGAGATCCGGTGCATGCTGGCCGGTTGATGATCGCTTGGCGTGGCCTTCGGCAATGGGATCGAGCGCCGAAGGCGTCGGGTCCAGCTGGCCCAGCGGCGCCAATCGGCCCACCGCCTCCCTTGCTCGGCCTTCGCCGTCGTACACAGGATCGGGTTCGTCAAGTCCCGTCCAAGCGCGGGGGTCGTCAAGCGACTCGAACGAGTCGAATAGACTCAGCGCCGCTTCTTCCTCGCTCGTGGCCGCATCCCAGCCGAGAAGATCCTCGTTGCCGCGCTCTTGCGGGCGCGGCAATGCCGCCCGCACGCGCGCATCGCTCGCGCCCGTCGCCCCTGCGATGCGGGCCACGCCGTCCGCGCTGAAAGCCGGCCGCGCGCTGAACTCGGCGAAGACGGCGCCCGCCTCGACCGCCGCGAGCTGGTCTTTGTCGCCGAGCAGCACGAGCCGCGTGTCGGGCGAAAGCGCATCGAACAGCTGCGCGGCCAGCGTCACGTCGATCATCGATGCCTCGTCGACGACCAGCACGTCGTACGGCAGCGGATTGTCGCGTCCATACCGCGCGCGCGCGCCATGACCCAGGCCCAGCAGCCGGTGCAGCGTCTGCGACGCGCGAGGCAAGCGCTCGGCGATGGGCGCCGGCAGGCTCGCGGCGCGCGCGAGCAGCGCCTCCTGCATGCGCTGCGCGGCCTTGCCCGTCGGCGCGGCCAGCGCGATCGTCAGCGCGGGATTCGCGTCGATCAAACACGCGAGCATGCCGACGACGGTCGTCGTCTTGCCCGTGCCGGGCCCGCCGCTCACGACGGTCAGCCGGCTGGACAACGACAGTGCGGCGGCAGCCCGTTGCCAATCGACCTCGCCCGCATCGGGGGGGCCAAAAAACCGCTCGAGCCGCGCCGCGAGCCCGGCCGCATCGATATCGCGAGCGAGCGTCGCGTGCGCGACAACGGCGGCCGCGAGCCGGCGCTCGTCGTCGTAGTAGCGTGCCAGATAGAGCCGCCCGGCCTCATCGACGACGAGCGGCGTTTGCGCGGCAAACTGCCGGCCGCCCGCCGACACGACGCCGCTGGAACCGAGCGCGGCGGCCACGGCGTCGAACGGCTCGCCGTAGCGCTGCGCGAGGCGCTGCAGCGACACGCAGACGTGCCCGGCGCTCGTCGCGCGACTCGCCGCGAACGCGGCGCGGCGCGCCCATCGCACGGCGGCGGGACTCGCCCCCAAACGCTGAGCGAGCGCACCGACGCGCCGCGCGAAGCCCTCGGCCAATGCGGCGCCGAAGTCGCCCCCAGCGCTCATGTGGGGCGGCCGCGCATGACGATCCGCAACGATCATGACGCGAGCCCCCCGTTCATCGCCGCATCGAGCGCGTCGATCAATTCGCGCGCCGGCCGACGCACATGCACGCCGCAGGGCGCCGTCCCGTCACGCCAGGCCGGGCGCACGCCGCGCACGAACAAATATGCATAGCCGCCGATATGCGTCTCGTAGTCGTAGCGCGGTTGACGCGCCTTCAGATAGCGATGCAGCGCGACCGTGTAGAGCAGAGCCTGCAGGTGATACGCGTGGTGCGCCATTGCGGCCTCGAGCGAAACCGCGCCGTAATCGGCCGGCGTGGAACCGAGATGATTCGACTTCCAATCGATGATCCAGAAACGGCCTTCGTGCTCGACCACCATGTCGATGAACCCTTTGACGAAGCCGGTTAGCATGCCTCCCTCCAACGCGACGTCCGGATATCCGTGTCGCGTCAGCAAGTCGCGCAACGCGCGCAATTCCAGCGCCGCAGCGGCGAACAGGAACGGCCATTCGGTCAGTCTTCGAGACGAGTCGAGCGCCGCCAACGTCAAGCCGGGGGCTAGCCGCGTGGTCGTGACATCCGCGATCAGGCGCGCCATCATGGCCGGCAAGCGTGCGGCCGTTTGAGCATCGGCCGCGACGGGCCGCTCGATGAGCGCGCGCTCGATGGCGGCCGGCCAGGTCGACGAATCGGAAAAGTCCGCCAGCTCGAACATCCGGTGCAAACACTCCCCCGCGGCGGCGCCGCGCGGGAACGCGAGGATGTCGTTGGCCGACAGCAGTTCGGCCGGCGTGCGTGCGAAGGCGGCGGGCTGCTCCGGCGCGGATGACGACCGCCCGGACTCGGCCGCCTGCGCGTCTTGCTGGGCGGCGGCGAGCGCGTCATGGTCGGGCCTCGGCTCCTCGTCGACCGTCTCGTTCGATTGCCGTACGGCCGCGGCCGCCAGCGAGCTGAAGCTGGCGATGCGCCAACTTTCCGTCAACGTTCGGCGCAACGCCCGCGCGCCGAACCGGCGGCTCGTCGCCGCCTCGCGTTCGAGCGGAGCGCGCCGTGGCGGCACGGGCAGCGGCGCAAGCGTGATCGGCCCGTCGGCCAGCGTCGCCCATGCCGTACCGATGGCCTCGGCTTCGGGCGGGTCGTCGGCCCAGGCTTCGAATGGACGGCCATCGGCGGCGACGAGCCAGTTCAGCACGCTGCGGCGCGATTCTTTCGTGGAGCGCGACGAGAGATACACGCCCGCAACAAGATAGCAGCGGTGTACGGCACGCGTGAGCGCGACGTAGACGAGCCGCGCGCGCTCGGCCGCCTCCTCGCGCTGCGCCTCGTACTCGGCGCGCTCGGCTTGCTCGCCCTCGCAACCGTAATGGAGCACCGCGCGCGCGCCCGCTTGTTCATCGTCGTGGTACTCGCGGGCGTCGGGCAAACCGGTGCTCGAACCGGACATGCGCCCGCCGTCGCCAAGGAACGGACAGAAGACGACCGCGTATTCGAGCCCTTTCGATTTATGCACGGTCACGATCTGCACGAGATCGCGATCCGATTCCAACCGCAGCTGCGCTTCCTCGCCGCCCCCGCGCGCCCTTTCGGCGGCGAGCCAACGCAACGTCGGCGCGATGCCCGGCTGCACGGCGGCTCGCGCCGCAGCCAGTTCGGCCAGATGATTGACGTCGGTCAGCCGACGTTCGCCCTCGCGCCCGGCGATGAGCCGCTCGCCCACGCCCAGTTCGCGCATCATCGAACGCCACATCGCCGCGAAGCCGCGTTCGAGCCACAGGGCCCGATACCGAGAGAAGCGTTCGACCCAAGCCGTCGCCTCGTCGGCATGGGCGACCGCCGGCGCATCGGCCAGCTGCGCCAGCCTGGCGAGCGCCTGCGCATCGAGCCCGAACCAGTCCGCCGCGAGCGCCGCGCGCAAGCGCCGCAGATCGCCGGGCGCATCGATGGCCGCCAGCACGCGCTCGAGCTGCTCCGCATCGAGCGTCGCGAACACGGACGATTGCGCAAGCTCGACGCTGCCCACGCCCCAGGCGGCGAGCACGCGCTTCATCAAACTGCCCTGTTTGTGCGTGCGCACGAGCACGGCGATATCCGCGGGGGCAAGCGCCGCTTCGCCGAGGGCCACGCTGCCCTCGCGCGCGCCGCGCAGCAAACGCACGATCTCGGCCGCGCAGGCTTCGGCCGCCTGCCGCTGCGCCTCGCGCTTGATCAACGTCGCTTCGCCCGAGGGCAGCATCCATACGCGCAACGCGCCGTCCGAGCCTCGATCCCGCGCGGGATCGGCATTGTCGATCAACGGAGCACGCGGACGTTCGGCCGCGCGCACGGGCAAGTAGTCCAGCCCGTCGAGCACGAACGCTCGCGGATTGGCGCTGAAGATACGATTGCACGCCTGAACGAGCGGCGCCGTCGAGCGCTGATTGACGGCCAGCGTGTAGCGCGCCGACGCCGCGTGCCGAGCCGCCAGGTACGTGTGCAAATCCGCTGCGCGGAAGCTGTAGATCGCCTGCTTCGGATCGCCGACCAGGAAGAGCGGTCCCGCTTGCCCATCGGCGCCGGGGCTCGCGAAGATGCGCTCGAAAATCGCGAACTGCAGCGGATCGGTGTCTTGGAACTCGTCGATGAGGGCGGCCGGATACCGCGCCCGCAGCGTTTGCGCGAGCCACGGATGGTCCACCAGCGCGCCGTGCAGATTGGCTAGCAGATCGTCGAACGATGCGAGCCGGCGCGTGCGCTTCATCGTCGCCAGCATAGCGGGGGCTTCGCCCAGCCACAGCGCGAGCAGGCCGAGCCAACGCGTGCGATGGACCGCCTCGGCGGTCTCGGAAGCCGAGGCGAGCGTATCGGCCAGTGCGAAGAACGGGTGCTCCGGCGGGGTGAGCTTCACCTTGGTCGCCTTCGCGAGCGCCGTCGCCGTCAGCTTCAGCGCCTCGCGCGGCGGCGGCGCGTGGCAGTCGCCTTCGGCGAAATACCGGCCCCAAGCATCGAGCGCCGCGCGTATCGCATCAGCTTTGTGCGTGGTCTGTTTCAGCGAGGCCTGCGCATCGGTCAACACGCGCTCGATCGCTTCGCGTTGCTCGCGCCAAAGCGCGCACGCGGCGTCGAACCGCGCCCGCGCATCGTCCTCGATATCGGCATCGAGCGTGGGCGGCATCTCGCCCGAGCCGCCCCAGCGCAGTTGCGCCAGCGGCTTTTTCAAACGTCTCGCGAGTTGGCTGTCGAGTTCCACGGGGCTTGCCCCGCGCGCGACGAGCCACGCCGCGAACGCCGGATACGCGGCCGCGACCGGCTCGACGCGCTCACGCCAAAACTGCGCGGCAAGCTCGAAGCGCAGCGACGCGTCGTCGGCCTCCATCTCGAACGCGAACGGCATGGCGGCCGCGAACGGCGCCTCTTGCAGCGCGCGCTGACAAAACGCGTGGATCGTGTGGATGGCCGCTTGATCGAAGGTCGACAGCGCGCGCCGAATGCGCTTGCCGGCCACATCGCGATCGAGCCCGCCGGGGCCGAGCGTCGTCTCGAGCAACTGCGCGACGAACGGATCGCCGCCGTCGTCGTCGATCTCGATGGCGCGGACGAGTTCGGCCAGACGTGTGCGGATGCGCTCGTGCAGCTCCGCCGTGGCCGCCTTCGTAAACGTGACGACGAGGATCTGGTCCGCGTTCAGGTCGCGTTCGAGCAGCAGCCGCACGTACAGCGCGCAGATGTTCCATGTCTTGCCCGTGCCGGCCGAGGCTTCGATCTGGTTCACGCCGGCCAACGCGCACGTGAAGACATCGAGGGCCTCGGGCGGCGCGGGATCCGAGAGGCGGTCACGCTCGTTCATGCATCGCCCCCCGTCAGATGAGCGAGCATCGGCTCGAACACGATCCGCGACAACATGCCGAACCGTTCGTCGAGCGATAGGTCCTGGCCGCGCCAGGCGATTTCCAACGCCGTGTCATCCGATTCGCCGCGGACGCGATCGCTGATCCAAACGCCGAGCGCATCGGCATCCGAACCGTTCACCTTCGCCCATGCGCTTTTCGGAAAGAAACGCAGCGGCAGCCGACGCCCGGCGATGAATAGCGCGACGAGCGGCGCGAGCTGCTCGAGCGGCGCGTCGACGGGCGAGAAGGCAAAGCGCTCGGCGGCGCCGTACCACACCGTACGGCACGCGCCGTCCGGCCGCGCGGCGCACAGGGCGAGATGCGCGAGCCAAGCGTTCAAATACTCGCGCGCGCTGGGGCTCGCGTATCGATAAAGGACTTGGCCGGCGTCCGTCACACGATTGAGCGTGCCCTGCAAGGTCACGCTCGCGTGCGCGGTTTCGAGCAGCGCCGCCCTCAACACGGCATCGTGCGCGCCGAACAGCGGCACGCCGCCGGTGTCCGGCCAGCGCGGGAGCACCCGCAGCGTAAAAGGCAAACGCGTCGAGCCGACCGCCAGCGCCGTGCGCACGTCACCCGCGAGGCGCGCGAGCGCGCCGAGCTCGCGACGCTTGAGCACGTCGCCTGTCGCGCCGGCGGGCAATTCGGGGCTCGCCTGTGCGATACGCCATGCGCGCGCGCGCTCGGTGTCGTCGTCACTGTCGATCAAGCGCGGCAGCAAGCGATCGGCGAGCGCGTCGCGCCCCGCGTAATCGAGTTCGAACGGCTCGACCTCGAGCAGTTCGCCCTGAGTTTTTTCCAGCACGACACCAAGCCGTTCGCGAAGCAATGCCCGTGCGGGATGCTGCCAAAATCGCTGAAAATCGGCGAAGGCGATGGGCCCTACCGTCTCGGGCGGCAACGGCTGCGAGAAAAACGGCGGCGTAGCATCCGCACCGGCGTCATCGTCCGCCAGCCGCTGCGCCAAGCGCGCACGCTCGGCGTCGTAGGTGAAGAGCACGGGCGAATCGTCGAAATAGTCGGCCGAGAACGGCTGCAACGGGTGCTCGACGATGAACGCCTTGCGCGCGATCTCGAGCGCGGACGGCGTCGCGTCGGGCCCCGCCTTCGCCCGGGCGAGGTGATCGAGCAGTTCGTCGACGAGCGCGGCGGGCGGCAACGGCGCGTTGTCGCGAATGCTGCGGCCCGTGTAGCTGATGTACAGCCGATCGCGCGCGGCAAGCAACAAGTCGAGGAACAGATTGCGTTCGTCGGCGCGGCGCTGACGGTCACCCAACTGAGGCAGCGCAGCCATCAAGTCGAATTCGTCCGCGCGCGCGAGACTGGGCAGGACGCCGTCGTCCATTCCGATTAAACAAATCGCCCGGTACGGCAGACCACGCAAGCTCGTCAACGACGAGAACGTGACGCCGCCCCAAGGTACGCCGCCATGCGCCGCATCGTCGAGCGCGACGGTCAGCGCCGCGCGCATGACCGCGGCCGGCGCCCGCGCGTCGCGCGCGCCGTCGCGCATCGCTTCGAGCGCCTGTTCGATGGCGTCCCGCACGTTCGCAAGTGCATCCGCGAACGGCGGCGAGGCGTCGAACAACCGCGCGAGCGCATCGGCGAACAGTTCGCTCCAGTCCTCGCAGCTCAGCGTCTCGCGCGAGCGCCGCACGAATACGTAGAGATCGTCGATGAAACACGCGAGCCGCCCTAGCAATTCGCCGTCGGCGCCGCGCGCCCCGGCGACGGGCAGCCAAGCATCCACGGGCTCCGCGTCGTCGGGCATCGCATAGCCGAGGAAAAGCCGCGTCAGCGCATCGGCGAACGTATGGCGCGCGCCCGTGACCGCATGCGCCGGATGCGCGGCCTCGCCCTCGCCCACGGACGCTTCGGCCGCGAGCCCGCGCCGCGCGCCCGCCGCGGCCAGCCAGCCTTGCACCGTATCGAGCGCCACGGCATCGATGCCGTAGCGCGCCGCGATGGCGTCGACCCGCAGCCACTCGACCACTTCGGGCGCCGCCACCCCGCGCTCGGCAAGCGCGAGCCAATCGAGCAGCACGCGCGCGATCGGATTGGCCTGCGACGGCGGCAAACCCGTGATGCGGTAGGGAATGCGGCTGCGCGCGTCGCTTTGCGTCGTGCCGAACACGGCATCGATCAACGGTGCGGCCGCCGCGAGATCGGGACAGACGACGAGCACATCGGACGGACGCAAGCCGGCCAGCGCATCGCCCGCACCGGAGCGCGCGTCGTCGAACCAGCCGAGCAGGCGGTCGTGCAGCACTTCGAGCTGGCGCGACAAGCTGTGGCACACGTGGACCTCGATGCCGAGCCCGACGCCGCGCTCGCCGGGTCCGCCCGCGTTCGCCTCCGGCGTCAAGTCGAGCATGGCGTTCTGGACGCGGGCGAGCCAATTGTCCGCTTCGTTTTCGGCATAGCGAGTCGCCTCGCCGGCGGCCGCGCCTTCGGTCAACTCGTGCAGCAAATGAAGCTGCGCCTGGGTCTGCCGCCCCCACTGGGCAAGCAGCGGATGACCGACCTCGTGGAAGTCGAGCGCGTCGGCCGCCTTCAGGGCGAGCGCCTTGCCTTCGGTGACGATGTCGAACCAGAACTGGCGACAAGGGTTCATCACGTACAGCCGGACGTCCATCCAGCGCGACAGCTCGCGCAGCAGCGCGATATAGAGCGGCGCGATCGTCGGCGGCGCGAACACGCTCACCGACGCCGGCCACCGCGCTCGCATGATGGCATCGAGATCCAGCGTGCGCACGAGTTGAAGGAAGCGGTGCGCCGGCGGCGTTGCGTCGACGGAACCCGGCGCATCGCCCATTCGATCGGCCGCCTGCGCCAGTTCGCCGAGCACCGCGCGCCAGAGCGCGGCCTGCCAGCGCTCGTCCTCGCGCACGGCGGGCGATGCGTTCGACAGGCGCGCGGCCCCCATGCCCCCCGGGCCCGCATCGAAGATCGACTGCCCCTGCTGCCAGCGCGCCAGCCACTCGGGACGATAGGTCAGATAGTGGTCGAAGACCGTGGCGACGCGTCGCGCGAGTTCATAGCGCATCGGCGCATCGGCGGCATCGAGGTAGGTGCGAAGACGGGGCGAGTCGAGCCACCGGTCGGAACCGGCCTCATCGCCCTCGAGCGCGTCCGTGCCGCCGTGCGTTGCCTCGTGGGGCGAGAACAGCCGATAGCAGCGCCAAGCGAGCCGATCGACAGCGAACGGCGAGTGAGCCGGCACATCGATGACGCCGCCGATCCGCGTCCAAAGCCACTGTGCGAGATAGCTGAAGTTGACGTTCGCGCAGATCCCGCGCCGCGCCGCAAGCTCGAGTTCGAGACGGCGACGCACGGCCGCGCTCGGCACGACGATCTCCTCGCTCGTCCACGGATCGGACGGCATCGCGGCAAGATCGTCGGACAGCGCTTGAACGAGCGTTTCGTAGCGATTCGAATAGAAAAGCTGGAGCATGAACCCTTATCGGATGGGGCGCGGGCCACGCGCGCAAGCGGTGCGCGGGACGCAAAAGCGTCAGCATAGCAAACGCCCCGCCCGCCTCGCATGCGAGACGCTTCGACGGCGTGCGCCGCGCGCCGCCTCACGCAAGGTTCTTCCCCCTTCGGCCATGCCCCGCGCGGATGAAATACGTTAGACTCGCAGCCAGCCCTTTTCCCTCCCTGCTGCCCGCTTCGAGATCGATGCGCTACTCGAAAGAAATCGAAAAATTTCTCTATAGCCAATATTTTTTCGGTGGACTGCGCATGGCTGTCGGCGTGTCGCTGCCGGCTATCCTGTGCCTCGTCGTCTTCCATAAGGCCGATCTCGGCTTCACGATCGCCACGGGCGCGCTCGGCGCCTGCGTCGTCGACATGCCGGGGCCGCTCAAGTACAAGCACAACGAAATGCTCGTTTGCAGCGTGCTCGGCTTCGTGTCGGCGCTGGCGACCGGCCTCGCGACGTTCAACGTGTTCGCGCTATGGGCCACCGTCGTCGCGTTGACTTTCGCACTGTCGTTGACGGTCGTCTACGGCAATCGCTGGCCGCAGATCAGCTTCGCGACGTTGTTCATGATGGTGATGACGCTCGAGGAGCACTTCACGCCGCTGCAAGCGCTCACGAATGCCGCGTGGATTCTCGCCGGCGGCTTGTGGTACACGTACTGGGCGACGCTCGTCTCGCAATGGCAGGCGCACCGCATCGAAAAGCAGGCGTTGGCCGAAAACGTCTTCGCGTGCGTCGACTACCTGCTCGCCCGCGCCGATTTCTACGATGTCGACGCCAATCTCGACGACTGCTATCGCAACCTTGTCGAAAAGCAAACGACGGCGGTCGAGATGCAAGACGCCGCGCGCGCCATCGTGCTGCGCAACCTGCCCAAGCTGCGGCGCGGCAAGCTCGAAGCCGGCCGCGTCACGCTGTTCAACCTGTTCATCAACACGGTCGATCTTCATGAACTGTTCGTCGGTGCGCACACCGACTATCCGCTCATGCGCAGCACGTTCGGCAACGCCGACCTCATGATGTTTTTCCGCGACCTGATTCGCAAAGCGGCGAACGACCTCGAGGAAATCGGGTTGGCCGTGCTGCAGAACCGGCGTCCCGAAGCGCGCGTCAACGTGAAAGCGGAAATGCGCGCGATCGAATACGAACTCGAACAGATGCGCAAGCAAGGGCTGGCGGAGCGCAATCCGGAAGCGTATTCGGCCGCTTCGGCGTCGTTCAGGCGGATCTGGAGCGCCGTGCGCCTCATCGACAAGATGAAGAAGAGCGTGGCGAACCCGACGCCGACCGTGCGCACGGAAATGCGCATCGACCACACGCTCATGCGCTTCTTGTCGGGACGGCGCGTGCCGCTGCCGCAGATCTTCTCGAATCTGACGATGGCCTCGCCGAGCTTTCGCCACGCGTTGCGCGTCACGCTCGCCGTGGCCGCCGGGTTCTGGCTCGGGCGGCTGCTGCCGCTCACGAATGCTTACTGGATCGTGATGACGACGCTCATCATCATGAAGCCCGGCTACTCGCTCACGAAACAGCGCAACACGCAGCGGATCATCGGCACGACGATCGGCTGCGCGGCGAGCCTCGGGCTGATTTGGTTCGTGAAGATGCCGGTGGTGCTGCTCCTCTTCATGTTCGCGTCGATGGTGATGAGCTACAGCCTGCTGCTGTTCAACTACACGGCGAGCGTCGTGTTCACGTCGTCGTACGTACTGCTGCTGTTTCACTTGCTTGCGCCGGGCAGCCTACGCATCATCGGCGAGCGCGCGATCGACACGGTCGTCGGCTGCGCGCTCGCGATCGGCGCGAGCCATCTCTTTCCCTACTGGGAATACCGGCTGATGGGCAAGCTCGTGTCGGAGATGCTGGCGGCGACGCGCCAGTACTTGGAAAGCGCCTGGTGGTGGGGCAATGCGGCACACGCGGCGGCGATGGCGAGTGCGGCGCCGGGGGCCGCCGCGTCCGATGCGGCCGGCGCCGACGATCGCGACTTGCGCTACCGCCTCGCGCGCAAAAACGTCCATATCGCCTTTGCCAACCTTGCTCAGGCGTTCCGTCGCATGATGCTCGAACCGAAAGCCCAGCAGCGGTTCGTGCCTGAACTGAACGATTTGCTCGTGCAGAGCCACGGCCTAGCGGCGCACATCACGGCGGCCGCGCCGCTCTTGCGCAGCATGGCGCAGCACGAGCCCGACGGCTCGCAAGCGCTGCAGCGTGCGTTATCGAGCGTGCGCGAGAACATCACGTGCGCGCAGAAGGGCGAACCGCCGCCGGCCGATCAAGTCGAGACGACCAAGCAGCTCACGCGGGAACTCGATGCAATGGTGATCGACATCGAACGCGCGGGTGCGCAATCGGCGGAGTTCGTCGGGGAAATCAAGCTGCTCGCGCTGCAGTGCAAGCAGATGCTCGCCGCCTCGTTCCTGATCCGCAAGGATGCAGGCGTGATTCGACTGCCCGAAGCTTGACGCTCGCGCTTATTGCGAGGCGCCGGGGGCGCTCGCGGCGGCCACGCCGCTAGGGACTTGGACCGCCGCCGACTGCGGCGACGGCGCCGCTGCGTTCTGCTCGTCGTACTCGCGCTTGCCCTTCATCGCGTTGAAAACGAAGGTGCCGATCACGATCAGCACGACGACGACGATGAGCGCGGCGACGCGCGTCGTAGGGTTCGGTTTGTTGGGCTGGCGCGGATCGGTCATGGCGTGAGGCTTGCACACGGCCGGTCGATCGGCCGCCGCGCGCGAAGCAAGAAGACGAAAGCCGGCATTCTACGCGCATCGGGCGCAACGCCCCCATGCCTCGCGTCACCGCACCGGCAGCGCGGTCGAATACTTGATCTGCTCCATCGCGAAGCTCGAACTGACATCGTACAGCGGCACCGCGCGAATCAACTGCTTGTAGACGCGATCGTAGTCGTCGATATCGGAGGCGACGATGCGCAGCAGATAGTCGGTTTCGCCGCTCATTCGATACGCTTCGACCACCTCTGGGATGTCGCGTATGGCCTGGACGAAGTTCACCGCCCATTCCTCTGTATGCTGATTCGTGCGCACGGCGACGAACACCGTCGCACCCACACCGAGCTTGCGCGCATCGCACAGCGCCACCTGCGCGCGGATGACCCCTTCTTCCTTGAGCCGTTGCAGCCGCTTCCAGCAGGGCGTCTGCGACAGGTTGACGCGGCTCGCGAGTTCGGCGATCGGCAGCGTCGCATCGGCCTGAAGCAGCTCCACGAGCTTTCGATCGATAGCATCCATTCCCATGTCGATCTCCTGAGAGAAATTTATTCTACGTTTAAGGCGAGATCGAGAAATTATAGGGAAACCGCTTCGACAGATAAAACGATATAAATTGGCGGCGTGCCTGACCGGGCAGCCGCCTGCCTCGCGAATCGCTCACCGCGCGAAACCCGCGCGGCGCCGCATGTACCAGCGGGCCCGAGCCATGCGGGCGGGCGCGCCGCCCGTGCGCTCGGCGCCGTTAGTACGCGACGGTCGCGAGGCGACGCACGAAGCGCCCCGCCTCGATCTCGTCGACGAACGCAATCGCGTAATCCTCAGCGGAAATCTTGCTGTCGCCGTTCGCATCGACGAGGAGGGTGTCCGCGCCGGTGCGGAAGGCGCCGGTTTTCGTACCGGGCGCGATGAGCGCTGCCGGGGCGAAGAATGTCCAATCCACGTCCGTCACCGTGCGATAGAACGACAGCGCTTCGCGATGCGCGAGCGCGACGGCCTTGTAGGCGTCCGGAAACCCTTCCGTATCGACCAATTGCTTGCCTGGCGCCACTTCGAGCGACCCTGCGCCGCCCACGGCGACAAGTCGTTTTACGCCGGCCGTGCGCGACAGCGCGACGAGCGCGCGCGCGGCTTCGATGACTTTCGACGGTTCGTCGCGCGGCGGCGCATACGCGCTTGCGATAGCGTCGAAGCCCCCGATTTGGGCCGCGCTCGCCGCCGCATCGAACAAGTCGCCGGCGACGACCGTCAACCCCGGCAACCCGTCGATGGGGCGAGGGCGCCGGGCGAACGCCGTGACCTCGTGCCCGCGCGCCAGCGCTTGCGCTGCGATACGCGAACCGATCATGCCCGTTGCGCCGAAAAGCGCGATCTTCAAACGTTGCTGTTGCATGGCACTGCTCCTGTTGTCGATGATATGAACGACGCAATATGTAACTGAGTCAATTACATTTATGCGCTAAAAAAAGAGAGGCTATGCCCCTCGCTTCGATATGCACGTCCCGTCGCCGATCTATGCTCGGCAGCCGGACCGCTCCTCACCCTACTCCCTACTGCCTTTTGCGCCGCACCTCGGCCGCGTTTTCGGCCTCGATCACACCCGCCGTCACATCGGCTAGCGTTCTTGCGCCGAGCGACGCCTCCATCGCTTGCTGCGCGTCGTCGACGATGCCGACGAGCACCTGCTGAATGTGCCGGCCGACGAGGCAATCGGGGTTCGGCGCTTCGCGGTGAAGCCCAAACAATTGCGCCTCGTCGACGGCGCGATAGACGTCCACGAGCTTGATGGCGCCGGGTGCGCGCGCCAGCAAGGCGCCGCCGCCCGCACCGAGCTGCGAAGTGGTCAGTCCCGCCTGCGCCAGCATCGACAGCAGCCGGCGGATCAATGCCGGATTCGTGTTGACGCTGCCCGCGATGATCTCCGACGACAACGGCTCGCCCTGCTGCAGCGACAGCAGCGCCAGGATATGAACGGCGTAGGCGAAGCGACTGCTGGTGTTCATCGATAGAGCGCGCTGAGCGTGCGGCAAAGGGTGATCAAAAAACTGTAACCATCATAATTACATTTACACAGGTACGCAAGCCCCGATACGCGATTACTTTCCTGCCTGTGCGCGCTATGTCGTGTTCCATCGACCGCTTTCGACCGCATCGTCTGTCATCGCCGAGGAGTACACTGCCCCTTCGCCACGAGTCTATTGCCGCACATCCACGTTTGCCCCCTCACACGAGAAGGAGAAGATCATGGCCGCCAAAAAGATTCTGTTTCTGACGGGCGATTTTGCCGAGGATTACGAAACGATGGTGCCGTTTCAGGCGCTGCAGGCGGTCGGGCATACGGTGGACGCCGTGTGTCCGGGCAAGCGGGCCGGGCAGAAGATTAAAACCGCGATCCACGACTTCGAGGGCGATCAGACCTACACCGAAAAGCCGGGCCACCAATTCGCGTTGAACGCGACTTTCGACGAAGTCGATGCCGCGAGCTACGATGCGCTCGCCATCGCGGGCGGACGCGCGCCCGAGTATTTGCGGCTCGACCCGAAGGTCATCGAACTCGTACGCCATTTCGCGCGGAGCAACAAACCGATCGCGGCCATCTGCCATGCCGCGCAGCTGCTCGCGGCCGCCGACGTGATTCGCGGCAAGCGTATTTCGTCGTATCCGGCATGTTCGCCCGAGGTGCGGCTTGCCGGCGGCGAGTACGCCGACATTCCCGTCGACGCGGCCGTGACCGACGCGCCGTTCGTCACGGCGCCCGCCTGGCCCGCGCACCCCGAGTGGCTGCGCCAGTTTCTCGTCCTGCTCGGCACCCGCATCGAACTTTGACGTTAGATCGACGCCGCTCCGGCGAACGCCGTCGTGCGCCCCGCCAGCGCGGCCACGACGACGACGAGTTCCAGTGGATCGATGGGCTTGGCCAGATGCGTCTGGAAACCGGCGAGCAGCGCACGGCGCCGGTCTTCGCTGCGCGCGAACGCCGTCAGCGCGGCCGCGGGCGTGGTCCTCCCGCGTTGCGCCTCCGACATCCGCAGGCGTCGAATGAATTCGTAGCCGTCCACGCCCGGCAGGCCGATATCGCTGACGATCACGTCGGGCGCCTCGAGCGCGCAGGCGTTCAGCGCCTCGAGCGCGGAACCGAATACCAGTGTCGTTGCGCCGCGCTCCTGCAATACGCGCTCGACGAGTTCTCGTGCATCGGGTTCGTCTTCGAGTACGAGCACGCGCAAGCCCGCAAGCTCGGGCGGCGCATCGAGCGCGAGGGTTTCGCCGTCTCGCTCGCGCGCGAGTTCCGCGCCCGTCGCCGGCAGCGTCACGACGAACGCCGCGCCGCACCCCACGCCGCCGCTGCGGGCGGCGATGCGCCCGCCGTGCAGTTCGACGAGCTGCCGCGCGATCGACAAGCCCAGCCCCAAACCGCCGTGTTGACGTGCGATACCTGCGTCTTCCTGACAAAAACGTTCGAACACGTGCGGCAAGAACTCGGGCGTGATGCCCTGCCCGTTGTCGACCACCGTCAATTCGACCTCGCCGCCTACGCGCCGCAGCGCGACTTCGACGAGGCCGCCTTTGCCCGTAAACTTGACGGCGTTCGACAGCAGATTCCAGACGATCTGCTGCAGGCGCGAGGGATCGCCGAGCACGGCCCCCGCTGCATCGAGCGCCGAAGCGATCCGGATATCCTTTGCCTGCGCGGCGGGCTCGACCGAGCGAATGACGTACTCGACGATGTCCGCCAGGTCCACGCGCTCGGTGTCGAGCCGCAGTTTGCCGGCGAGGATGCGGGAAAAATCGAGCAAGTCGTCGACCATGCGCGCCTGGGCGCGTGCGTTGCGGTCGATGACGTCGAGCCCTTTGCGCAACGATTCCGACACGCTCGCGTCGCGCAGCAAGAACTGCGTCCAGCCGACGATTGCATTGAGCGGCGTGCGCAACTCGTGCGACAACGTCGCGACGAACTCGTCCTTCATGCGCGACGCGCGCTCGGCCTCGGCGCGCGCCGCGCGTTCGGCGGCCAACAGCGCTTCGCGTTCCTCGGCCAACGCACGAAAATGCGCCTCGCGCTCCTGCGAACGCTGCGCCAACGCCAATTCACGCTCGATGCGCCGTTCGCGCAACACGCGCTCGATCGCCTCGGGCAGATAATCGAGGTACCCCTCGCTCTTCGGGACGACGTCGGCCACGCCGGAGCGCAGCGCTTCGATCACGCGCGCTTCGTCCGCGAACCCCGTGCATAGAATCGCCGGCAACACGAGCCCTTGGGAGCGCAGCGCGCGCAAAAAATCGAGTCCCGTCTCGACCGAGCCAAGCGCGTAGTCGACGACGATGACGTCGGGCAGCGCGGCGCCGATCGCTTGGCGCGCCAGCGCAGTGCTCGATGCCGTGCTGACGCGGTAGCCGGCCCGGGCAAGCGAGCGCGACGCAAGCCGCAACAGCCCCTCGTCATCGTCGACGAACAGCGCATGCGCGCTCATCTAGCGCCCGCGGGCAGCTTCACCACCTGCAAGAAGAAGCCGAGGCGACGCACCGCCTCGATGAACGCGTCGTACTCGACCGGCTTGGTGACGTAGACGTTGCAGCCGAGTTCGTAGCAGCGCTCGATCTCGCGCGGATCGTCGGTCGTCGTCAGCACGATGACCGGCAGCGACGCCGTGCGCCGGTCGGCCTTGAGCCGGCGCAGCACCTCCAACCCGTCGATGCGCGGCATCTTCAAATCGAGCAGGATCACCGACGGCGGCAACTCTTCGCGCGCGGCTGCCGATGAATCGCTGAAAAAATAGTCGAGCGCTTCCTGGCCGTCGGAGAAACGCGTGAAGCCGTTGGTCAGGCCCGCGCGCCGCAAGTTGCGCTCGATCAGCGTGGCGTGACCGTCGTCGTCTTCGATCAAGACGATACTGACCGATTGCCCCGGAGCCGAATGGCTCGTGCCGGGCTGCCCCGTAGGGCCTGTTGGGTTGTTCATACGGTACTTCCTCGTTTCGTTATGCGGCGACGACCTGCTTGGCCGCCTCCGGTAGCGATAGATAGAACGTGGTGCCTTCGCCTTCGGTCGATTCCGCCCAGACGCGGCCGCCGTGGCGTTCGACCATGCGGCGCACGAGCGCGAGCCCGATGCCCTCGCCCGCGGCGATGTTGCCGTGTAGCCGCTGGAAGGCGTTGAACAGTCGAGGCATCGCGCCGGCCGGGATCCCTAGGCCATTGTCCTTCACGTAGAAGATGCGCAGCGAGCGCACGCCGGGCGGCGCGGGCAGCGCCGCGATTTCGATGCGGCCGGGCCGGTCGGGATCGAGATAGTTGATTGCGTTGCCGATCAGATTGGCGAAAATCTGTTCCAGCGCGGTGGGATCGCCCCAGACCGGCGGGAGTTCCTCGACGACGATCTGTGCGTGGCAGGCACGAATGGACGCCTGCATCGCGTCGAGCACGTGGCGCACCACCGAGGCCACATCCACTTCCTGGCGCCGATATTCGACCCGCCCCACGCGCGAGAGGCGCAGCAGCGAATCGATGATGTGCGCCGCGCGCAGCACCGCGCTTTGCAGGTAGCGCAGCGCCTCGCCGATATCCTCGTCGATAAGGCGTTCGATGCGCTCTCTCTCGGCCGGCGCGAGCGAGGACGTGCGCACCGCGGCGCGCAGATCGTCGCACGAGTGCGTGAGTTCCTTCGAAAAACCCTGCAGGTTGACGAGCGGCGCGCGCAAATCGTGCGACACGCTGTAGATAAACATCTCGTTTTCCTGCGTCTGCTGATGCAGCGTTTCGTTGGTCCGCGCGAGTTCGTCCGCGCGGCGCGCGAGATCGCTCTGGAAACGCGCCCCGAGCCGCTCCGATTCAAGCAGGCGGCGGCTCGTGTCGTGCAATATCTCGTCGAGCTCGGCGATTTCGTCATTGCCCGGGGACGGCGGACCGAGCGGTGCGCTTTCGGCCAGACGCTCGGCGTTATCGGACAATCGCGCCAGCCTTCCGCGCAGCCCGCGCGTGAACAGGAATACGGCGAGCGCCGTCATGACGAGCGAGCCGACGACGACGGCCGCCGTCAGTTGCTGCTGTTGCGCGAGCGCGTCGGCCGCCTGCACCGAACGCACCGCGTCCATGCGCAACTCTTCGCTTTGGAATGCGGCAAGCTGCGCCCGGAAGCGATCGAGCACGTCGACGTTGGCTTGATTACGGAAACGGTCGAGCACGTCCTCGCGCCGCCCCGTGCGCATCAGGTCTTGCACGCGGTCGGACCATTGCCGATAGGCTTGCACCGTTTGGCGAATCTGCGCCGCTCGCTCGACCTGCACGGGGTTGTCCGCCACGAGATCGACCAGGCGATCGATGCGGCGATCGAGATCGATCCAAAGCGTGATGGGCGTGGCCGACACGCGCTGGCTCTTGAGCACGGCGCCGCGCATGCGCACCGACTCGATCAGCACGGGTTCGAGAATCGCGCTCGTTTGCCGCAAAACGTCCTTGCTGTGCAGCGACCATTGTTCGGCCTGCTCGGCGTCGTTTTGCGCTTTCATGAGCCCTGAAAGCAGCGCGACTTCGACCAAGGTCGGAATCGCGATCAGCAGCAGCCCTTTGGTCGTCAGTCTCATGCGCGGTCGAAACGGTTCGAATGGCCCGGCCGGTCGAGCGCCGGCAATTGACGCATTATGTCGACGTTTTATGAGAATGACAAAGCGTCGTTAATTCTTGAGCCGGTATCCCGTTTTGAATATCCAGGCGACGATGCCCGTGAAAATCGCCAGAAAAACGCCGGTCATGGCAAGGCTCACACCCACATGCACGTCGGCTATGCCGTAAAAGCTCCATCGGAAGCCGCTGATGAGATAGACGACCGGGTTGGCCAGCGCGATCGTGCGCCAAAACGGCGGCAGGATGCCGATCGAATAGAAGCTCCCGCCAAGGAACGTCAGCGGGGTCACGATGAGCAGTGGAATGACCTGCAGTTTTTCGAAGCCGTCCGCCCAAATTCCGATCACGAATCCGAACAGGCTGAACGTGACCGAGGTCAGCACGAGAAACAGCACCATCCACAGCGGATGTTCGATGCGTAGCGGCACGAAACAGGCAGCCGTCGCCATGATGATCAGCCCGAGCACGATCGACTTGGTCGCGGCCGCGCCGACAAAGCTCAATACGAGCTCGAAATACGACACGGGAGCCGTCAGCAGTTCATAAATAGTGCCCGTGAACTTGGGAAAATAAATCCCGAACGACGCGTTGCTGATGCTTTGCGTGAGCAGCGAGAGCATGACGAGCCCCGGCACGATGAATGCGCCGTAGCTGATCCCGTCGATCTCGCGGATGCGCGAGCCGATCGCCGCGCCGAACACGACGAAATAAAGCGACGTCGAAATGACGGGGGAGATAACGCTTTGCATCAGCGTGCGCCAGGTGCGCGCCATTTCGAAGCGGTAGATTGCGCACATCGCATGGAAGTTCATGAGCGCTCCTTATCCTTGACTAGGTCGACGAAGATGTCCTCGAGCGAGCTTTGCTTGGTCTGCAGGTCCTTGAACCGAACCTCGGCATCTTCGAGATCCCTGAGCAGCGTGACGATGCCGGCGCGCTCCGACTGCGTGTCGTCGTAGGTGTACGTCAGCGAGCCGCCGTCGGCCGACAGCTCCAGCCGGTAGCCGGCCAGGTTTTCCGGCACCCGCGCGAGCGGCATTTCCAGATGCAATGTCAGCTGCTTTTTGCCGAGTTTGCGGAGCAACTGGGTTTTTTCCTCGACGAGAACGATTTCACCGCGATTGATGATGCCGATCCTGTCGGCCATCTCCTCCGCTTCGTCGATGTAGTGCGTCGTGAGGATGATCGTCACCCCCGTTTCCTTGAGCGTGCGCATGAGCTGCCACATGTCGCGCCGCAACTCGACGTCGACGCCCGCCGTCGGCTCGTCGAGAAACAGGACCGCCGGTTCGTGCGACAGCGCTTTGGCGATGAGCACGCGCCGTTTCATGCCGCCCGAGAGCGTCATGATGGCGTTGTTGCGCTTGTCCCACAGCGAAAGGGCGCGCAGCACCTTTTCGAGATGAGCTGGGTCGGGCGATTTGCCGAATAGACCGCGTGTGAACGAGACCGTCGCCCAAACCGTTTCGAAGGCGTTCGTCGTCAGTTCCTGCGGCACAAGGCCGATCATCGACCGCGCGCGGCGGTAATCCTTGACGATGTCGTGCCCATCGACGCGCACCTCGCCTTCCGTCGGTTTGACGATGCCGCATACCGTGCCGATCAACGTGGTCTTGCCCGCGCCGTTCGGGCCCAGCAGCGCGAAAATCTCACCGCGCCGGATGTCGAGATTCACGTGCTTGAGCGCGCGGAAGCCGGAGGCGTAAGTTTTAGAAAGATTCGAGATAGAAAGGATCGTTTGCATGAATGAGGGTGCATCGACCGTGAAGCGTTGGGGGTGGACGATAGCAGAAGCCCGCGCGCCGTGCTGCGGACCCACGCGAAGCGGATCGGAAAGAGAGCGATCGAAGGGAGCAAAAGCACCCAACGAAAAAAAAAGGCGCCACGTTGCCGTGGCGCCTTAAAGAAGTTCTAGCCATTCCGAGGGCCGTGCTAGAACCTGAGAGACGGTATTTCGGAGCTGAGATCTCTGTCGGGGTAGTCCGCCAGACCGAGCCGCGCGTCGCTTCCGATGCGCCGTTCCGAAATCAGATTCCATTCTTTCGCTTTCCACTGACGAAGTCAAGATAATTTTTTCCGAAAACCTGACAGGTACACTCAAACCGGAAACGATTTCACATCACGCAACAAGCAATAATTACCGAACTGCGCATCCGTCCTACTTAGCGTAGACTGCCTGAAACGTCATACGTGAAATCGAATTCCAAAAAATCGTCATCGTGCCGACATCATCACGCCCCCTCGCCCGTCCTCGGGCAAGCAAGACGAAGGAAGGTTCCGGCGACGAGATCATCGCGCTTTCGCGCGGCTTGACGTTGCTGCGCCGCGTCGCGTCCGCCGATGCGCCGATCAGCAATCGCGAGCTGGCCGAACTCACGGGCATCCCTCGGCCGACCGTCTCGCGCATCACCGCCACGCTCGTCGCCGCCGGCTTTCTTTTTCAATTGCCTGACAGCGAGCGCTTCGTGCTCACTGCGTCAGTGTTGGAACTCAGCAACGGCTTCCTGCGCAACTTCGACATTCGTGCGCGCGCTCGGCCGTTTTTGATCGAGCTGGCAGAGCGAACGTCCCTGTCTGTTCACCTCGGTGCGCGCGATCGGCTCGATATGGTCGTGATCGATGCCATCCGGCCGCGCTCGGCCATCCTCGTCTCGCGCCTGGAGGTCGGCTCACGCATGGATCTAACCCGCACGGCCGTGGGCCGCGCCTACTTGGCCGTGCTGGCCGAGCCCGAGCGCGCCGCGTTGATGGCCGCGCTGGAAGCGGCCTCGGGCGACGACTGGCCACACGTGCACGCGCGGCTCGCGGCCTCGCTCGAAGAGTCGCGCACGCTCGGCTATACGATTGCGGCCGGGGAATGGTATTCGGGTCTCAACGCGATCGCGGCGGGTTTCGTCGGGCCGTCGGGCGAGCGCTACGCGATCAACTGCGGCGGCGCCGCGCATCTGTGCCCGCACGAATGGCTCGTCGAGCATGCCGCACCCGCGCTCACCGCATGCATCGAGCGCATCGTTCGCGAGATCGGCGGCGCGCCGCGCCAGCGCATGGACGGCTGAGCGCTCGCCGGCCCGAATTCTGTAACGCCCGTAAGAAACAGAAAGATCGAATACTGGACTGGCCGTGACGGCGCGACGTAGCATCATGCATCGACGCGCCCCGGGCACACCGCGCGCCGTTCGCCGTGCGCGCTCCCGCCACGGCGCTTCGCCGCGCGCCGCCTCACCCCACGCCGCATTGGCATTGCCGCTCAAACAAATCAATGGCCGAACAAGAACACCGCCCGCCCTCGCACGAAACCGGCACGCCGGCTCACCCATCGGACGATCGGGCGGACGCTCCCGCTCAACGGCGCACCGGCACCGGACGCCGCACCGTCATCGTCGTCGCGATCGTCGTCGCGCTCGCCGCCCTGCTCTGGTGGCGCCCGTGGAGCCGAACAAGCCCGGGCGGCACGGGCCCGGCGGCCACCGCCGGCCACGCGGGCGGCCGCCGCGGCGCGATGGCGGGCATGCCTCAGCCTGTGCACGTCGCGGCGGCGACCACCGGCGAGATGCCGATCGTATTGACCGCGCTCGGCACGGTCACGCCGCTTGCCACGGTCACCGTCAAAACCCAGCTCTCGGGCACGCTGCAAAGCGTTGCGTTCCGGGAAGGCCAGGTCGTGAAAGCCGGCGATCTGCTTGCGCAGATCGACCCGCGGCCCTATCAAATCTCGCTCGAAAACGCGCAAGGCACCCTCGCCAAGGACACCGCGCTCCTGCAGACGGCCCGGCTAGACCTGAAACGCTATCAAGCGCTGCTCGCGCAAGATTCCATCGCGCGTCAGCAAGTGGATACGCAGGCCTCGCTCGTCAAGCAGTACGAAGGCCAGGTGCAGTCCGATCGCGCAAATGTCGACACCTACAAGCTCGATCTCGTCTACGCCCGCATCACGGCCCCCGTCTCCGGGCGGGTCGGCCTGCGCCAAGTCGATCCGGGCAACTATGTGACGCCCTCCGACACGAACGGCATCGTCGTCATCACGCAGTTGCAGCCGATCAGCGTCGTCTTCACCACTTCCGAAGACAACTTGGCCGCCATTCTCGCGCGCATGCACGCGGGCGCCAAGCTGTCGACGACGGCTTACGATCGCAACAACACCGTTGTGCTCGAGACGGGCTATTTGGACACCATCGACAACCAAATCGACACGGCCACCGGCACGGTCAAGCTGCGCGCGATGTTCCCCAATACGGGGCAGATGCTGTTCCCGAATCAGTTCGTCAACGCGCGCCTCTTGATCGATACGTTGCGCGACGCCGTCATCGTGCCGAGTTCCGCCGTGCTCACCGGAGCGAACGGCCCGTTCGTCTATGTCGTCAAGCCCGACAGCACCGTGACTGTTCGCCAAGTCAAGGTCGGGCCCGTCGACGGCGAGCGTACGAGCATTGCATCGGGGCTCGCGGCCGGCGAACGGGTCGTGACCGACGGCTCGGACCGCCTTCGCGAAGGCTCGAAAATCACGGCCGCCTCGAGCCCCGAGGCGGCGGCGGCGCGCGCCGGCTCGGCTGCGCACGCAACGGGGGCATCGGGCGCGCACGGCGCTCACCGCCGTAAAAGCGCGGCGAGCGGCGCGCAAGCCCAGTAACGGCAGGCCAGCGTTCGCATGAATCCGTCCCGCGCCTTTATTCTTCGCCCCGTCGGCACGGCCTTGCTGATGGCGGCCATCATGCTCGTCGGCCTCGTCGCGCTTCGTTTCTTGCCGATCTCGGCCCTACCCGAAGTCGACTATCCGACGATCCAAGTCCAAACGTTCTACCCGGGGGCCAGCCCCGAGGTCATGACCTCGGCGGTAACCGCGCCGCTCGAGCGTCAATTCGGGCAGATGCCTTCGCTCAATCAGATGGCGTCGCAAAGCTCGGCCGGCGCCTCGGTCATCACGCTGCAGTTCAGCCTCGATTTGCCCCTCGACATCGCCGAGCAGGAGGTTCAGGCCGCGATCAACGCAGCCGGCAACCTGCTGCCCGCCGATCTGCCCGCGCCGCCGATCTACGCCAAGGTCAATCCGGCCGATGCGCCGATCCTGACGCTGGCCATCACGTCGAAAACGACGCCGCTCACCGACGTCGAGGATCTCGCCGATACGCGGCTAGCGCAAAAGATTTCTCAGGTAGCCGGCGTCGGCCTCGTCAGCATCAGCGGGGGCCAGCGTCCCGCGGTGCGCATTCAGGCCAACCCGCTCGCGCTCGCGTCGTATGGCTTGAACCTCGACGATCTTCGCACGACGGTATCGAACTTGAACGTGAATACGCCGAAGGGCAACTTCGACGGGCCGACGCGCAATTTCACGATCAACGCCAACGATCAGCTCACCGATGCGAGTGCTTACCAAAGCGCCATCGTCGCGTACAAGAACGGGCGTCCCGTCATGCTCACCGACGTCGCGAAAATCGTCGATGGCGCGGAAAACACGAAGCTCGGCGCGTGGGTCGGCACGGCAGGCACGGTCGAGCCCGCGATTTTGCTCAACATCCAGCGCCAGCCCGGCGCGAATGTGATACAGGTCGTCGACAACGTGAAGGCGCTGCTGCCGCAGCTGCAGGCGTCGATGCCGGCTTCGGTCGACGTCTCGGTCATCACCGATCGCACCACGACGATCCGCGCATCGGTGCGCGACGTGCAGTTCGAACTCGCCATGTCGGTCGTGCTCGTCGTGCTCGTCATGTACTTGTTTCTCGCCAACATCTACGCCACGATCATCCCTAGCTTGTCGGTACCGCTTTCGCTGATCGGCGCGCTTGCCGTGATGTACTTGTGCGGATTCTCGCTCGACAATTTGTCGCTGATGGCGCTGACGATCGCAACGGGCTTCGTCGTCGACGACGCCATCGTCATGATCGAAAACATCGCGCGCTACGTGGAACAAGGCGATACCGCGCTCGAGGCGGCGCTCAAGGGCTCCAAGCAGATCGGTTTCACGATCATCTCGCTGACGGTCTCGCTGATCGCCGTGCTCATTCCGCTGCTGTTCATGGGCGACGTGGTGGGCCGGCTCTTTCATGAATTCGCGATCACGCTGGCCGTGACGATCGTCATCTCCGCCGTCGTCTCGCTGACGCTCGTGCCGATGATGTGCGCGAAACTGTTGCGCCATACGCCCCCGCCCGAAAGTCATCGCTTCGAGGCCAAGGCGCACGCCGCCATCGATGCGGTGATCGACCGCTATGCGGTCGCGCTGCGCTGGGTGCTCGCCCGCGAGCGCGCGACGCTCGTGGTCGCGCTCCTGACGCTCGCGCTGACCGCCCTGCTCTATGTCCTCATTCCGAAGGGCTTTTTCCCCGTGCAGGATACGGGCGTGATACAGGCGATCACGCAAGCGCCGCAGTCCATTTCCTACGGTGCGATGGCGCAGCGCCAAGAGGCGCTCGCCAATGCGATTCTCAAGGACCCGAACGTCGAAAGCCTGACCTCGTTCATCGGCGTGGACGGCACGAACATCACGCTCAACAGCGGGCGCATGCTGATCAACCTGAAGCCGCACAGCGCGCGTTCGAAAAGCGCGACCGAGATCATTCGCGATATCGGACGCGAAACGGCGAATGTGGCGGGCATCTCGCTCTATCTGCAGAGCGTGCAGGATTTGACCATCGACTCGACGGTCAGCCCCACGCAATATCAGTTCATGCTGACGGATCCGAACCCCGACGAGTTCTCGGCCTGGGTGCCCAAGCTCGTGGATCGGCTCAAGGCCGCGCCGGAGCTGGCCGATATCGCGACCGACCTGCAGCAAAACGGCCAGTCGGTTTACGTGCAGATCGATCGCGCGACGGCCGCCCGCTTCGGCATCACGCCCGCCACGATCGACAACGCACTGTACGATGCATTCGGCCAGCGCATCGTATCGACGATCTTCACGCAGTCGAACCAGTATCGCGTGATCCTCGAAAGCGATCCGAAGCTGCAGCATTACACCGATGCGCTCAAAGCGATCTACCTGCCGTCGTCGCAAGGCACGGGGCAGCAGGTGCCGCTTTCCTCGATCGCGAAATTCATCGAACGGCCCGCGCCGCTGCTCGTCACGCACTTGGGCCAATTCCCGGCGACGACGGTGTCGTTCAATCTCGCCCCCGGGGCCTCGCTGGGCGCGGCGGTTAAGGCAATCGACGATGCCGAGCGGGACATCGCGCTACCCGCGTCGTTTCAGACGCGATTCCAAGGCGCGGCCCTCGCCTTCCAGGCGTCGCTGCAAAACGAGCTTTTCCTCATCCTCGCAGCCATCGTGACGATGTACATCGTGCTCGGCGTACTGTACGAGAGCTTCATCCACCCGATCACGATCCTTTCGACGCTGCCTTCGGCGGGCGTCGGCGCGTTGCTCGCGCTGATGATCTCGGGGCACGACCTCGACATCATCGGCATCATCGGCATCGTGCTCTTGATCGGCATCGTCAAGAAGAACGCCATCATGATGATCGACTTCGCGCTCGAGGCGGAGCGCGAGCAGGGCAAGAGCCCGCGCGAGGCGATCTATCAAGCGTGTCTGCTGCGCTTTCGGCCGATCCTGATGACGACGATGGCGGCCCTGCTCGGCGCGCTGCCGTTGATGCTCGGCACCGGCGTGGGCTCCGAACTGCGTCATCCGCTCGGCATCGCAATCGCGGGCGGGCTCGCCGTGAGCCAGCTGCTGACGCTCTTTACGACGCCGGTCATTTACCTCGGCTTCGACTCGCTCGCGCGGCGCGTGCGCGCCCGGTTCGGCCACGACGGCCACGACGGCCACGCGTCGAGCGCGGCCGACGCGGGGGTCTAGCGCGATGAACCTTTCGCGCCCCTTCATCTCGCGCCCCGTCGCGACGACGCTGCTCGCGATCGGCGTAGCGCTCGCCGGCATCTTCGCATTCGTGCGCTTGCCCGTCGCGCCGCTGCCGCAAGTCGACTTTCCGACGATCTCCGTCCAGGCTCAACTGCCCGGAGCAAGTCCCGAAACGGTGGCCACGAGCGTGGCGAGCCCGCTCGAGCGGCATCTCGGGCAAATCGCCGACGTGACCGAAATGACGTCGATGAGCGGGGTCGGCCAAACGCGCATCGTGCTGCAATTCGGCTTGAACCGCGACATCGACGGGGCGGCGCGCGACGTGCAAGCCGCCATCAACGCCGCGCGCGCCGACTTGCCCACGAGCCTGCGCAGCAATCCGACCTATCACAAGGTCAACCCGGCCGATGCGCCGATTCTCGTGCTTGCGTTGACCTCCGACACGATGCGGCCCGGCCAGTTGTACGACGCGGCCTCGACCGTCCTGCAGCAGGCGCTCTCGCAAGTGCAAGGAGTGGGCGAGGTGGACGTGAGCGGCTCCGCCAATCCGGCCGTGCGCGTCGAACTCGAGCCGCAGGCGCTGTTCCATTACGGCATCGGTCTGGAAGACGTGCGCGCGGCGCTTGCCGCGGCCAACGCGAACGCGCCGAAAGGCGCCATCGAATTCGGCCCGCGGCGCATGCAGATCTATACGAACGACCAGGCGAAGGACGCATCGCAATACAAGGATCTGATCATCGCCTACCGCAAAGGCGCGGCCGTCAAGCTTTCCGATGTCGCTCAGGTCGAGGATTCGGTCGAGGATCTGCGCAACCTCGGCCTGATGAACGGCAAACGCTCGGTGCTCGTCATCCTGTACCGGCAGCCCGGCGCGAACATCGTCGCGACGATCGATCGCGTCATCGCGATGCTGCCGCAATTGAGGGCTTCGGTGCCGGCGGCCATCGACATCTCGCCGGTCGCCGACCGCTCCACCACGATCCGCGCCTCGCTCAAAGATACCGAGCGCACGTTTATCGTCGCCGTCCTGCTCGTCGTCACGGTCGTGTTTCTGTTTCTGCGCAATTGGCGCGCGACATTGATTCCGAGCGTGGCCGTACCGATCTCGATCGTCGGCACGTTCGCGGCGATGTACCTGCTCGACTACTCGATCGACAATTTGTCGCTGATGGCGCTGATCGTGGCGACGGGCTTCGTCGTCGACGATGCGATCGTCGTGCTCGAGAACATCTCGCGCCATATCGAGGAAGGCGTGCCGCGTATGCGGGCGGCTTATCTCGGCGCGAGGGAAGTCGGCTTCACCGTCACGTCGATCAGCATTTCGCTCGTGGCCGTGTTCCTGCCGATTCTGCTGATGGGCGGCATCGTCGGGCGGCTCTTTCGCGAATTCGCCGTCACGCTCTCGCTCGCGATCGCGGTCTCGCTCGCCGTCTCGCTGACGGTCACGCCGATGATGTGCTCGCGGCTGCTGCTCGAACCCAAGGAGGCGCGCAAGGAAGGCCGCCTCGCGCGCAAGCTCGAGGGCGCCTTCGACCGGCTGCATGGCGGCTATGCGCGCTCGCTCGGCTGGGCGCTCTCGCATCCGCGTATCGTCATCACGATCTTGTTCGCGACGATCGCGCTGAACGTTTATCTCTATGTGGCGGTGCCCAAAGGCTTTTTCCCGCAGCAAGATACCGGGCGGCTCGTCGGCGGCATTCAGGCCGATCAAGCCACCTCGTTTCAAGCGATGAAGGTCAAATTTTCGGAGATGATGGCGATTGTCAAGCGCAACCCGAACGTGACGAACGTGATCGGGTTCACGGGTGGACGGCAGACGAACTCGGGCTTCATGTTCGTGACGCTCAAGCCCAAGAGCGAGCGCAAGCTGTCGGCCGATCAAGTCATCGCGCAATTGCGCGGGCCGCTCGGCCACGTCGCGGGGGCGCAAACTTTTCTGCAAGCGGTGCAAGACATCCGCGTAGGCGGGCGGCAATCGAACGCGCAGTATCAATACACATTGCTCGGCGATTCGAGCGCCGACGTGTACAAATGGGCGCCGATTCTCACCGAAGCGCTCAAGCGCCGTCCCGAGCTGACCGACGTCAACTCCGATCAGCAGCAAGCGGGCCTCGAATCGTTCGTGACGATCAACCGGCAAAGCGCGGCCCGCCTGAACATCAAGCCCTCGCAGATCGACAACACGCTTTACGACGCGTTCGGCCAGCGGCAAGTCTCGACGATCTACAACGCGCTCAATCAGTACCACGTCGTGATGGAAGTCGCGCCGCGCTATTGGCAGAGCCCGGAGATGCTCGATCAGATTTACGTGAGCACGTCCGGCGGCAGCGCGAGCGGGTCGCAATCGACGAACGCCGTGGCGGGCACGTTCGCGTCCCCGCCGACGAAGACGCGCGGCAGCGGCGCCAACGCGAGCGCGGCGGCCATCGCGGCCGACGCCGTGCGCAACTTGGCGACGAACTCGATCGCCGCGAGCGGCAAAACGAGTGCGTCGGCGGGCTCGGCCGTGTCGACTTCGGTCGAAACGATGGTGCCCCTCTCGGCCATCGCCACGTTCGGCCCCGGCCGCACGCCGGTCTCGGTCAGTCACCAAGGCCCGTTCGTCGCGTCGACGATCTCGTTCAACCTGCCTGTCGGAAAGTCGCTGTCCGACGCCACGCGCGCGATCGACGAAACGGCAGCCGAGATCGGCATGCCGGCGACGATACACGGCAATTTTTCAGGGACGGCGCAGGCATTCCAGAAGTCGACGTCGGATATGCCGCTCCTCATTCTCGCCGCACTGGCCGCCGTCTACATCGTGCTCGGCATCCTTTATGAAAGCTATATCCACCCGGTCACGATCCTGTCGACGCTGCCCTCGGCCGGCGTCGGCGCCTTGCTCGCGCTACTCTTGTTTCGCTCGGAATTCAGCATCATTGCGCTCATCGGCGTCATTCTCTTGATCGGGATCGTCAAGAAGAACGCGATCATGATGGTCGACTTCGCGATCGAGGCTTCGCGTCGGGGCATGTCATCGTCCGACGCGATTCACCGTGCGTGTCTGCTGCGCTTTCGTCCGATCATGATGACGACGTGCGCGGCGCTCCTCGGCGCGCTGCCGCTGGCATTCGGACACGGCGACGGGGCCGAACTGCGCTCGCCGCTCGGCATCTCGATCGTCGGCGGCCTGCTCGTGAGCCAGGTGCTGACCCTCTATACCACCCCCGTCGTGTACCTCTATATGGACCGGCTGCGGGTATGGCGGGAAAAACGCAAAGCGGCGCCACGCGCCAACCCGCGCGGCGCCGGGTAAGGCGCTGAAACATTTGTGAACGGGCCCGTTATGGCGTTCCGCGCATCGATCGCCTAGCCTTGGGACATAAGCGCCGCCGTAGGGGCGGCGCCCCATTCGTGGAAAGGAGTGCATCGTGCGGCGGCTGAACGTTTCCCTCGCACTGACTTGCGCGGCTTGCCTGGCCGCCAGCGGCGCGGCCCAAGCGGCGCACTGGCGCGTCGGCGTCTATATGGGCGGGCCCGCTTATCCGTATTACTACCCGGCCCCCGTCGTGCCCGCGCCCTACTATTACGCACCCTATCCGCCGCCGGTCATGGTCGTGCCCGACCAGCCGGACACCACCTACATCGAGCAGTCGCAGGAGGCCGACGAACAGTCGGCCGCGCAACCCCCGCAAGGCACGTGGTGGTACTGCGACAAGACGAAGACCTACTACCCCTACGTCAAACAATGCGCGAGCGGCTGGCGTGAAGTGCCGGCCACTCCGCCCGCACCGAGGCGGTGACAGCATGAACGTTCCTTCTGTGCGCCACCATGCGAAACGACGTGCGATATGGCTGCCGCTCACGGCGCTTCTCGGCCTTGGCGCATGCACCGTCATGCCGACCGGGCCGAGCGTCATGGCGCTGCCCGGCACCGGCAAGTCGTTCGATCAATTCCGCGCGGACGACTACACCTGCCGGCAATACGCCCTCGGCCAGGTCGGCGGCGTCAGCGCGAGCCAGGGCGCAACCGCGGCCGGCGTGGGCAGCGCGGCCTTGGGCACGGCCGTGGGTGCGGCGGCGGGCGCCGCGTTCGGCGGCGGACGTGGAGCAGCCGTGGGCGCCGGCGCGGGGCTGCTGACGGGCGGCGCGATCGGCATGGGCGCCGCGCAAGGCTCGGCCTACGACATTCAGCGGCGCTACGATTTCGCCTACTTGCAGTGCATGTATGCGTCCGGCGAGCGCGTGCCGATGCCGGCGGGCGCGGTCGATAATCAGCCACGGCGCCCTTACTACACGCCGCCGCCTCCGCCGCCGCCCGGTTATTGACGCAGATGGCGCGTGCTACGGCGCGCCGCGGGCCTTAGGTTACGGCGGCGAGTGTCGCGCGCGGAGATCCCTATCGAATCGCGCGCGACGTTTCGGCGCTCCCGGCTCACGCATGCTCGTGCGTGAGCGTCCAAGCCGCGGCCAGCAGGTTGATCTCGGCCACCACCGCCGGCGTGAGCGCCGCCAGCTCCGGATGCGCACCGCAGGCGATGCAGGCGTCCTCGCGCGGCTTGCCCGCTTCGGCCGCTTCGGCCGCTTCCGCGATCGTCAGCAGCGCACCCAGCAAGCCCGCGTGATGAGCAATCGCATCGCCTATTTCAGCAACCAGACCGATCGGCACCAGCGCGTCGGCGGGCGCGGCTTCGCCGAGCAATACATGGACGAGAGAAAACACGCCCGTCATGAACGCAGCGTCGCCGAAACGCTCGTCGTCGGGCCTTACGCGGCTCGCCGCCAGCTCCATGAAGCGCGAGCGAGCACCGGCGAGTTGTGCGAGCGGGTCCGTGCGCCAGGAAGCGTCGCCGCTCGAAGCGTAAAGCAGCAGCTGCGCCCACCGCGCGATCTGCCGTGTCCCGGCCGCGAGGATCGCCTCGCGCACGGAGGCGATGCGTCGCCCGAACCCGTATGCGCTGGAATTCACGAGACGCAGCAGCTGCGTGACGACATCGGGACTGCGTTTGAGCTCGAACTCGAGGTCGGTTAAAGGGGCATCCGAGGCGATCAGCGCCAGCATGCGCAGCAGCGACCGGCGCGACGGATCGCCGCGCCGCGCGGAAAGCACCTGCGGGCGGGCGAAAAAATAGCCTTGAAACAGGTCGAAGCCGAGCTGCCGAGCCAAAGCATAGTCGTCTCGCGTCTCGACTTTTTCGGCGACGAGCGTTTTGCCGGCGGCCCGGATCGCTTCAGCCAGCGCCGGCAAGCGCGCGCGGTCGACATGCAGAAAATCGACTTTGATGATGTCGATATGGGGCAACTGCGCGATCAGCTCATCGGAGAGGTCGACGATGTCGTCGAGCGCCACGCGAAAGCCCGCGCGGCGAAGCAGGTCGATGCGCTCGATCACCGATGCGTCGACATGAACGGTCTCGAGTATCTCCAGCACGAACCGTTCGGGCGGCAACAGCATCACCGCATCGTCGAACAACATCTCTCGGCAGACGTTGATATAGCCCTGGTGCGATCCCAGCGTAGCGGATACGCCGATACTGCACATCGCATTGACGACGACACGCGCGGTCGCCTGCGCGTCGTCGTCGATCAGCGCGCGGTTGATGTTGCCGCCGCGGAACAAAAGTTCATAGGCCGCGAGGGTGCCCGCTCGCGTCAGGATCGGCTGGCGTCCCAAGTAGAGGCAATCGATTTCGCACCCGGCGCGCGCCGCGCAGGCGGACGGAGCCTGCCCCCGTGCGATCGTGAATTCGGCCATGGATAGTCCAGCTTTCTTTAGAACGTCTGTCGGCCATTGTCCACAAAAAGCGCGGCGAGCGCATGTCGGGCCAATCCCGAGTCGATTTTTGCGTCAATCCTTAGCGCAAACCCTAAAGAATTCGTTCGCCGCGCCGATAATGCGTCCTGATGGGAGGTCAGGCGAGAAGCACACCCCGCGGCATGCTTGCGCGCTCGCCGAACGGTCCGGCGCATCGGCGTAGAGTCGGCCGGCCACCCACTCGAACTCAGTCGGCAGCGAGAACGAATGCAAGCAAAATCAATCGGCGCATCGCGCCGCAGCGCCTGGCGCGCGGCCCTCGACCTGTTGCGCGGGCGCGCGGGCAAGCCTTTCGCGGCAACCGTCGCTCGCGACGCGCACGACGAAGGCAACGCGTTGCGCTTGCAGCTCGAACAAACCCTCGGCGCCGTGGATTTCCTTGCGCACGTCGACAGCGACCTGCGCTTTCTGTACGTGTCCGAGGCTAGCCTGCGCTTCATCGGCTACCGCCGCGAGTACCTGCAGACGGTCAGCCTTCACGAGCTCGTCCCGAGCGGCGAAACGGCTCCGCTCGACGCGCTGATCGCACGCGCGCGCGAGAGCGGCCGCGTGGAACGGGCCACGCTGCACCTGATGAAGTCGCTCACCTACCCGCTTGCCGTGGAGCTTCGCGTCGTCGCGAGCACGCACCACGGCAAGCCCGGTTTCGCGATCAGCGCATTCGACGTCTCCACCTGGCGCGCCAACGAAGAGCGCCTCATTTACGAGCTGCACAGCGACCGCATGACGGGCCTCTCGAACGGGCTTGCGCTGCGCACCGCCGTCAAGCTCGCCCAGGACAACGCTGACATCAGCGGTACGGGCGTCGCGCTTTTGCTCCTCGATCTCGACGACTACCAGCGCGTGAACCGGGCGCTCGGATACGATGCGGGCGACGCGCTGCTGGGCGACACCGCTCGGCGCCTGGAAGCGCTCGTCACGCGGGACGAGACGCTCGCGCGCGTGACGAGCGACGAATTTGCGGTGCTCCTGCGCGCCGGCACCCGCGAGCAAGCCGCCGTCGCCGCCGAAGCCCTCGGCCGGCGCTTCATGACCGCGGTGCAGCAACCGTACGCCGTCGACGGCCAGCCCGTGCACTTGTCGGCGAGCGTGGGCATCGCGCTGTATCCGGACCCCGCGCACGACGGCGGCGAAGCGAGCTACCGGGAACAATTGCTGCGCCGCGCGGATCAAGCGCTCGCGCAGGCGAAGGCCTCGGGCAGCAACGCGCTCGCCTTCCATACGGCCCACGCCGATCCCGCGGACGCCGAACGCCTGAAGCTGGAAGCGGATCTGTACGACGGCGTGCGCAACGGCGAGTTCTCGCTGCACTTCCAACCGATCACAAGCAGCCTGACGGGCGGCGTAGTCGGCGTCGAAGCGCTGATCCGCTGGCACCATCCCGTGCACGGCTTCGTGCCGCCGTCCACCTTCATTCCGCTCGCCGAATCGATCGGCCTCATCAATTACCTGGGCAACTGGGTGCTCAAAATCGCCTGTATGCAGCTCGTGCGGTGGGAGAGCCAAGGCCTCCCGCTGCAATACGTCGCCGTCAACGTCTCGCCGCAGCAGTTCCGCGACCCGCGCTTCATCCAGAACGTGCGCGACGCCCTCGCCCTTACCGGCGTAAAAGCCGAGCGGCTCGTGTTCGAGATCACCGAATCGCTGCTGATGCAAGACCCGGCCCACGCCACGCTGCTGCTGGAGCAATTGACGGCCATCGGCATCCGCTTCGCCGTCGACGATTTCGGCACCGGCTACTCGTCGCTGGCATATCTGCAACGGTTTCCCCTCGCAAAATTGAAGATCGACCGCAGTTTCGTCGAGAACCTGCTAACCTCTCGCAACGATCAAGCGATCGTGTCGGCGGTGGTCGGGCTCGCGCAGACGCTCGAACTCGAACTCGTGGCCGAAGGCGTCGAAACGGAAGCGCAGCGCCAGTTGCTGACGGCAATGGGGTGTGATCACATTCAGGGCTGGCTGGTCTGCAAGGCGCTGCCTTCGGACGAGCTCGCCAAGCGCTTCGAAGATCGCGTGCTGCACTTGCACGAAGCGGCATGAGGTAGCAGCCAAGAGAAGGCGCGCGATGTCGCGGCACTCAATATTAGACATGGGTATGGTTCGAACGAGATTCACATGGTAAAGGCGGCGGTGCTCGACAAGCTCTGGGCGCGCATGAGCGAACGCGGCGACTTTCCGATGTTGTCGCAGTCGCTCCGCACGACGATGGCCGCCATGAAGAACGACGACCTCGACTTCACGGGGCTCGTGCAGGTCGTCCTGTCGGATTTCGCCCTCACGCAGAAGGTGTTGCGCCTGGCCAATTCGGCCATGTACATGGCCTTCGGCGGCAATATCACGACCGTCACGCGCGCGCTCATGGTGCTCGGCATGGACGCCGTGGGCCATCTCGTCGTCGGGCTCAAGCTCGTCGACCATTTTCAGCACAGCGCGCCGCACCGCATCGACGCCAAGCTCGAACTGAACCGGACGATGCTCTCCGGCTGCATGGCCCGCAAGCTCACCGAGGGTGGCGACCTGCGCGAAGGCGAGGAAGCCGTCGTCTGCACGCTCATGCGGCAGGTGGGCAAATTGCTCGTCGTCTTCTACCTCGAGGCGGAATGGGAGCAGATTCGCCGAAAGATCGCCGCCGACAACCTAGATGAAACCGCCGCCTGCACCGCAGTGCTCGGCGTGAGCTACGAGGAGCTCGGACAAGAAGCCGCCACCCGCTGGCGCCTGCCGGACACCATCCGCGAAGGCATGGGCACGTTCGAACCCGAGACCAAGGAATCGCATCAAGTTCAGTGGCTGCGCGCCGTCACCAATTACTCGACCGAAGTCGCCGACGCGCTGAGCGCGGCCGGCATGTCCGAGCATGCCCGTGAGGCGCGCATTGCCGAGCTCGCGCATCGCTACAGCCGGACGCTCGCGGCGGACGCCACCGAACTCGCGGCGATGAGCGTTGCGCTTGCGCGCGAAGAAGCGGGCGAAGGTTTCATGCGCGAAATCAATGAGTTGCGCGCGAATGCCGATGCGATGGCGCGCGCGGGCATCAATGCCGAAGCGCGGATCGAGGCCGGACTGGAAGACTTGCGCGCGCTGCCTTCCGAGAACGCGCTCGCGCCCGTGCTGGCGCTGGCTTCCGAAACGGTGCTGGCCGGATTGAATTTCGCGCGCACGGTGGTATTCGTGCGGCAAGCGTCGGGCGTCTACAAGGCACGGCTCGGGTTCGGCCGCGAGGTCGAGCGCGCCCTGCCCTCGCTCTCTTTCAAGGAAGCGTTCGAGCCCGACGTCTTTCACCTCGCGATCGCCAACTCGGTCGGCATCTTCATCGAAAATGCGCGCGACCCGAAAATGATCGCTAGGCTGCCGCTTTGGTATCGGCACGCGTTCGACGACGCGCGCTCGTTCGTGCTGTTGCCGGTCGTCGCGCATCAATCGACCGTTGCGCTGCTGTACGGCGATTGGTCGCTATCCGAAGAGCCGCGCAAGATTTCGCAAACGCAGATGAGTGCGCTCAATGAGCTGGCGCGGGAACTCGG
>DATJJH010000082.1:0-4369 GCA_035492395.1 Trinickia sp.
CCGTCGGCGACCAGCGTCTCGGCCGCGCGTATCGTCTGCCGCACGTCGGGGAACAGCGAATTCGCATCGCCCAGGACCTCGAGCTTGACCAGCTTGTGCCCGTCGAGCAGTTCGCGCGCGAGCTTGAGCGTACGCACGGCGTCGTCGGCGGTGTAGCAGCCGGCGGTGTTGGGCAACAGCGTGAATTCCGACGGCGGCAGGTAGTCGAGCAGCGACGGCTCGTTCGCATTCTGGCCGATGTTCGTGCGACGAATCGCGACGGTGACGATCTCTGCGCCGGATGCCACGATCGCCGACCGCGTCGCGGCGAAGTCCTTGTACTTGCCGGTACCGACGAGGAGGCGTGAGCGGTAAGCGTGCCCGGCAATGACCAGCGGGTCGTCATGGGCAAGGGCGATTTTTTCGGTGGGAGCGTTCATCTTCGTGCCTAACCGCCGCCGACGGCGGCAACCACTTCGATTCGATCGCCGGCGCTGATCATGGTTTCGGCGTGCCGGCTGCGTGGGACGATCTGACCATTCTTTTCTACCGCGACGCGCTTGCCCTCGAGCGCCAGCTCGCGGACGAGATCCGCCACCCGGGGCGACGCCGACCGGCAGACGTACGTTGCGCCATTGAGCGAAATCGAGACCATCGGCGTCCCAGCCTTTACAGAGCTAGAGATTATCACTCCGGGGGGCGAGTTCAAGCGCGGACGCAACGGTCTGGCGCGGTCGAACGCGGTCGCCTCGACGCCTAGCCGCGATAGCGCAGCATCGCTTCCCTGAGGACCGCCAGTTGGCGCTCGAAATTCCGGCAGGCGTCGCAAAACACGAGGTGCAGACGTACCAGCCAGCGCCTTCCCGGCGTCAGCCGCTGGTCCTGCATCTGCGAGATCAGCCGGCTCGCGTCCTTGCATCGGATAAGGAGGCCCATAGCCTTGAGCGAGAATCGGCGACGTCAGCCGGGACGGGCGCTACCGGCAAACCAGTGCTGCTCGAGGCATTGCCGGAGCGCCATCCTGGCCCGATAGAGAATGACCCAGAGGTTGGTCGACGTGATCGTCAATTCCTTACAGATTTCGTCGCCGTCGAGCTCCATCACTTCCCGCATCATGAACACCCGGGCGGTATTCGGCGGCAGCTTTTCCAGGCAGAACTGCATGACGTCGAAAAACTCCTGGCGGGACAGGTCGCTCTCCGGGTTGCCCCAGTCGGCCGGAGGGTTTTCCCAGTGGCCCGAGGCGTCGAACAAGGCGTCGAAATCCTCGATCTGGGATTCATCGTCGAGCGGGGCAAACGCAGGCTCGCGGGCCTTGCGGCGTATCGCGTCGACGATCTTGTGCTTCAGGATGCCGGTCAGCCAGGTCTTGACGCTGGAGCGCCCCGAGAATCCCGGCGCGCCCTGCAGCGCGGCGATCAGCGTCTCCTGCACGACGTCTTCGGCGGCTTCGCTGTTGCGAAGCTGCAGCATGGCCACGCGCAGCAGGTAGGCGCGGTGCGCGGGAATCTGGGCGGCGATGTCGTCGGGCATCGAAGCGTACGGGCGGACCGTGATCTGAAGGACAATAAGGAAGCCGCTTAAACGCGCCGGGACGAAGGCTACGCGGCCCAGTCGAGTATCACCTTGCCGCTTTGCCCCGACTGCATCGTCGCGAACGCCTTCTCGAACTGGTCGACCGCATAGTGATGCGTGATGATAGGCGACAGGTCGAGCCCGCTCTGCAGCATCGCCACCATCTTGTACCAGGTCTCGAACATTTCGCGGCCGTAGATGCCCTTGATTTCGAGCCCCTTGAAAATAACCTGATTCCAGTCGATCGCCATGTTCGCCGGCGGAATGCCCAGAAGAGCTATCTTGCCGCCGTGGTTCATGTGCCGGAGCATGTCGCCGAACGCCTTCGGCACGCCTGACATTTCGAGGCCCACGTCGAAGCCCTCGGTCATGCGCAGCTCGGCCATCACCTTGCCCAGGTCTTCGCGCTCGACATTGACCGCGCGCGACGCGCCCATCCTCCGGGCCAGCGCAAGCCTGTACTCGTTGATGTCGGTGATCACGACATGACGCGCGCCGACATGGCGGGCGATCGCCGCCGCCATGATGCCGATCGGCCCGGCCCCGGTGATAAGCACGTCCTCGCCGACCAGATTGAACGACAGCGCCGTGTGCGTCGCATTGCCGAACGGGTCGAAGATCGACGCCAGGTCGTCGGAAATGTCGTCGGGAATCTTGAACGCATTGAACGCGGGAATCACCAGGTATTCGGCGAACGCGCCCGCGCGGTTGACGCCAACGCCCACGGTGTTGCGGCACAGATGGCGCCGCCCCGCCCGGCAGTTGCGGCAGAAGCCGCAGGTGATGTGGCCTTCGCCCGATACGCGGTCGCCGATCGCGAAACCGCGCACTTCCTGGCCCATGTCGACGATCTCGCCCACGTACTCGTGGCCGACGTGCATCGGCACCGGAATCGTGTTGCGTGCCCACTCGTCCCAGTTCCAGATGTGCATGTCGGTGCCGCAGATCGCCGTCTTGCGGATCCGTATCATCACGTCGTTGTGGCCGACCTCGGGTTTCTTCACCTGCGTGAGCTTCAATCCCGGCGCAGGCTCGAGTTTGGCGAGTGCCTTCATCGTTTCTCCTTGACCGCGCCCAGCGTCTTGCCGACCTTCGCGAAAGCCGCGACCGCCCGATCGATCTGATCGTCGGTATGCGCCGCGCTCATCTGGGTGCGAATGCGCGCCTTGCCTTTCGGCACGACCGGGTATGAAAACCCGATCACGTAGACTCCTTCCGCCAGCAGCGCGTCGGCCATGCGCGTCGCCAGCGCCGCGTCGCCGAGCATCACGGGGATGATCGGATGCGCGCCGGGCACGAGATCGAAGCCCAAGCCCGTCATCGCGGCGCGAAAACGCTCGCCGTTGCGACGCACGCGCCGGCGCAGTTCCGTCCCCTCATCGCCGGCGAGCAATTCGAGCACGCGCAGCGATGCCGCCGCGATCGACGGCGCGAGCGTGTTCGAGAACAGATAGGGCCGCGAACGCTGCCGCAACAACTCGACGATTTCCTTGCGCCCGGAAGTGAAGCCGCCCGAAGCCCCGCCCAGCGCCTTGCCCAGCGTGCCGGTGATGATGTCGATCCGCCCTTCGACGCCGCAGAATTCGGGCGTGCCGCGTCCGCCTTCGCCGACAAATCCGACGGCGTGCGAATCGTCGACCATCACCAGCGCACGGTGCCGGTCGGCTAGATCGCAGATCGCCTTCAGGTCGGCGACGATCCCGTCCATCGAGAATACGCCGTCGGTCGCGATCAGCTTGAAGCGGGCGCCGGCCGCTTCGGCTTCGTTCAGCCGGGCGTCGAGGTCTGCCATGTCGTTGTTGCGGTAGCGAAAGCGCTTCGCCTTGCACAGGCGAATGCCGTCGACGATGCTGGCGTGGTTCAACTCGTCGCTGATGACGGCGTCTTCCTCGCCGAGCAGCGTTTCGAACGCGCCGCCGTTGGCATCGAAGCAGCTCGAATAGAGGATGCTGTCGTCGGTACCCAGGAAGGCGGAGATCGCCCGCTCGAGCGCCTTGTGCACCGCCTGCGTGCCGCAAATGAAACGCACCGACGCCATCCCGAAGCCCCAGTGCTCGAGTCCCTCGCGCGCCGCCGCGACCAGCCGCGGATCGTCGGCAAGGCCCAGATAGTTGTTGGCGCAGAAATTGAGCACCTCGGCGCCCGAGGCCAGCCGGATCTGCGACGACTGAGGGCTCTCGATCACGCGCTCCGCCTTGTAGAATCCGTCGGCGCGGATCGCGTCGACCGTGCGGCGCAGGTGCGTCAGGTATTCGTCATGCATTGTGGGAAGTAGCGATTGTTAGCGCGTACTCGCGCGATCTGTTCGAAGGGGCAGCGATGCCCGGGATGCAACAGCAGGTTCGGCGCAGCCGCGGCAAAAGTAGACGCGGCTGCCGCGTGAGCTGGCCTAGCATTCTCGGGCGCTGCCGCAACGCGGTCAAGTAACGCACTCTGCGGCAGCAACACTCCAAAGGATCAGTTTTCGGCATTCGGTGGCTTTCGGCTCCACGCGAGACGCGCGCGGTAGGCCTGGGGCGCGAGACGCAGCGCAGGCGCGAAGTCACGGCTGCGCGGGCTAGTCGTGCCGGTGGCGGTGATCGACATCCGGGTAATGCGGATGCGAATGGACGAGGCGCGCGTGGGCGTGCCTATGGGTGTGCGGCTCGCGGCCGTCCCAGCCGTGAGGGTGCGGATGCCGGTGGTGCTCGTCATGGAAATGCGCGTGCGAGTGCTCCTGGGGTTCATGCGCGTGCACGTGCTCGTGCCGCTCGGTGAGGTGAAGCCAGACGCCGGCGGCCATCAGCAATCCCGCCCCGACAAGTTGTGCGGTGAC
>DATJJH010000083.1:0-13189 GCA_035492395.1 Trinickia sp.
CGCAGTTTGGCGAGCGCCGCGCTCACGCGCGGCTGGGCAACGCCGAGCAAGACGCCGGCTCGGCTGACGTTGCGGGCTTCCTCTAGGGCGACTAGGTAAGGGATGAGATTCAGGTCGAGGCTAAGGTCGGGCATCGTGGCGGGTGCACTATTCGAAATTCGAAATTCGGATAGAAGGTAACGCCGGAATCCTCATTTTGAATAGTGGGTAAACCGAGGGATGGCGGTCGCGGCATTCCTTTGGCGTCAGCTCATCTCTTGGGCGATGCGTTTGCGCTCGCTTTCCTTGATGTGTTCCTGGTGCGCGGCCAGCGTTCACAGCTCGGTTTGCGATCGCTGCAGCGTTTGTCCGGATGAACGTAAGCCTCATCAAACGGCGGGCCGAGCAGCCATTCGTCGGCCGTGAACCCGAGCATGTCGATTTGCGGGCTGACGTACCTCGCGTCTCAATGCCGCTCGCTTCGATGCCCGCGGTCGTGCCCGAGGCGACGTATGCGGCTGGTGAACACGACCACCGCGGCCACGACGGGCAAAATGAGCAAACCTTCCAGCACTTCCGGGTCCACCGGCAGGTGCACGGCATGGAGCGCCCGCAGCGCCGCGCCGGAAAGATTGAGCACGTAGTACGAGATGGCCGCGACCGACAGCCCCTCCACCGCGTGCTGCATGCGCAACTGCGTCCGCGCGGTGCGGTTCATGCCTTCGAGTAGCGCGGTGGTGTGCTCCTCTTGCGCCAAGTTGACTCGGGTTCGCAAGAGATCGACGGCGCGGGCGATGCGCGTCGCCGACTGCTGATGGCGCGCCCAAACGGAGCTGCAGGTTTGCATGGCCGGTTGCAGCCGGCGCTGCATGAACTCGGCGATGGTAGGAAAGCCTTCGATGCGCTCTTCGCGCAGTTCCGCAATACGGGCCAGGACGAGCTTTCCATAGGCTTCCGACGCGCTGAAGCGCGTCTCCAGGCCCGCATGCGCTTCCATTTGCCCGGCCAGATGCGTGAGTTCGCGCAGCAAGTACGCATCGTCGTGGTCCACCCCCGGCTGTTCCATCCGCCGCATCAAGACCGATAGCGATCCGTCGAGCTTGCCGAGAAATTGGCTATGACGGCGCGCATCCGGCAAAGCCAGCAGCGCCATCATTCGGTACGTTTCGATTTCGAACAGACGCTGGATCAAGCGGCCCGCCTGCGCCTCTCGAAAACCGAGATCGAGTACGAGGAAGCGGGAGAAGTGGTCGTCATGCACGAGCCAATCGCAGTAGACTTCGCCCCCGCTCAGCACCTTGCTGCCGACAAGCACGGGCCCGGGCAGCAATTCATGAACGTCCACGCGCGTCTGCTCGGCTTGCTGGCCGCAGCGCAGTTCGGCATGAACGGCGACGAAGACCGATTCCTTCAAGAGCGCCAGCCACGAATCGGGTAGGCCGTTCATGGCCGCGCCTCGGAACAACCCGTCTTGCGCGCCGGTATGAACGAACGTGAAGGTGGAGAACTCGGTGTGCTTCTCCCACTTCAATTGCCAGTCGCCTTTTTTGGCGGTGTAGTGGTTGTGCTGCGGCGAGGGCGACGGCAATTGCAAGGCGGCGGCCAATTCCACGAGCAGCCGACCGTGAATTTCTTCGTCGCGCTCGGAATAGATGGCGAGATGACTCAGCGAAGCCGGGCCGTCGATGCGAAGGAAGGGGCGAGCATGCAGCTCCTTCGAGAGCGGATCTCGAAGCGGATGGTTCAACGAAGCGAACATGAATGGGCCGGTGAGAGCGTAGCCGCGTCGCGCTTCGTCACTTGCGTAGCGGATGCCCGTTGCCGATCTGATTGGGGCCGCTATGGTGCCGTACACGCCGCGGTTTCAAAAAATGAAACGGGAGCAGCGTGCAGTATAAATGCCGTTTATGTCGCCGGAACGTGTTGTGTCGTCTCGCGCCGGCGCCGCCTTCGGCAGGGCGTGCGGCGACCGAGGGAAACGATCAGCCCCGGCTATCGATCCACTCGCGAGCCCAGCCGTCCGAGTAGCGCAGTGCCGCTTCTTCGGTGCCGAAGTACTCCAGCGAATAGAAATCGTACGACGTTGAATCGCTACGGATGTCGGATCGACGCAGCGTCAAATTGGAGGAAAAGCAGCCGTCCGGTAGACGGTGAACTGAAGGGGCAATGGCGTAGCCGCGGTAGTGTGTAATAAGCGAAGTTTCCATAATGACTCGTTGCGCGTTCGCCGCGCAACGAGCGCGGCGTTCAACGCCGGTGATAGCTCGGACGCGGTCCGGCAGGCCCGGCGCGCTCGTCCTTGTGTCGATAGTTGATGCGGCCTTTCGTGAGGTCGTAGAGCGAAAGCTCGAGCCTTACGCGGTCGCCCGCCAAAATGCGGATGTGATTCTTCTTGAGCCGACCCGCTGCGTAGGCAGCGATGGTCGCGCCGTTTTCAAGCGTGACGCGATAGCGGCTGTCGGGCAGGACTTCATCCACGACACCGTCCAATTCCAGCAACTCTTCCTTTGCCAAATTGATTTCCCCAGTAAGTGACTAGAGCCGCCGTGCCGCCGCGCGGGGCGACGTGCACGAGCATGTACATGCAATGCGGCCGAGAGATAGCCGGCGCACGATCGCGCGCGCCGGCAGGGGTAATGCGCCGCGCTGCCGGCCGATCGATGGCGATCGAGCCGGCGCGGGAAGATCAGATCGGCTTGATGTTTGCAGCTTGCAGACCCTTCGGGCCTTGCTTCGTCTCGAAGCTCACGCGCTGGCCTTCGGCGAGCGAACGGAAGCCGTCGGCGCGGATTTCCGAGAAGTGCGCGAACAGGTCATCCTTACCGCTGTCCGGCGAGATGAAACCAAAGCCCTTGCTGTCGTTGAACCACTTGACGATACCGGTATCCATGTAAATCCTTTGCTGAGAGTAGACGAACGAATAGTCGCGCCGAGATTCAGGCGCGACAAAAGAATCAAGGAGGGAGAGGACAACGAATACCGCTGTATCGCGGTCAATGATGAACAGCAATCACACTTCTTGAAGACTTCAACCAGTGAACTTACGCGAGTTCGCCGCTGCGGTCAAGCTCTTTCGAGCTTCCCTGTTACGATGTCCAGTGGACACCTGACCGCGATCGGCAACCTTTGCCCCGGCCGAGCGACTGATTGTCGCCGCTTGAGCTTGTTGTGGCGCCGCGTTGCTCGTGACCGACAGGCTGCCGCGGAACTAGAAAGGAGAACCTGCAATGCTGCTGCATTTATCGACATGGGCCGAAATCGAGCTATACCTTGAGCGGAGCCGTTCGGTCGTCGTGCCGATCGGTTCGAACGAACAGCACGGACCGACGGGCTTGCTGGGCACCGATTGGCTTTGCCCGGAAATCATTGCCCGCGAGGCCCATCAAAGCGCGGACATCCTCGTCGCGCCCACCTTCAATATCGGCATGGCTCAGCATCATCTGGGCTTCCCCGGAACGATTTCGCTGCGGCCGTCGACGTTCATCGCGGCAATCGGCGACTGGGTTCGTTCGCTGGCGGTTCACGGTTTCGAGAAGATCCTGTTTCTGAACGGGCACGGCGGCAACATCGCGTCGATCGAGGCCGCGTTCTCCGAGATCTACGCCGAGGCCAGCTTCGCGAAGCGGCGTTTGGGGTTCGCGCTGAAGCTGTGCAATTGGTGGGATCTCGAAGGCGTCGGCGAACTGGCGCGCGAACAGTTTCCCGAGGGCCACGGCTCGCACGCGACGCCGTCCGAAATCGCCATCACGCAGTGGGCGCTACCCGACACCATCAAGACGGCCAGTTACACGCCCAAGGTCGCACCGTCGGGTCCCATTCGAGAGGCGCTGGATTTTCGCGCGCGCTTTCACGATGGACGGATGGGATCGGACCCCGCGCAGGCGTCGCGCGAGAAAGGCGGCGCGCTCGTGACGTTGGCCGCGAAAAGCCTGGTTCGCGAGATGGAGGCCTTCAGCAGCGAGGTTTTGCCGGGCTAGAACGGGGCGAGTACCCGGATGGCGGCTTGACGTCGGCGTGTATCTGACCGACCGCTGACTATCGTCAGTTCGTGACTTTTGCCGGCGACGCGCCGATCGCCGCCGCTGTCGCCATCACTTGCTTCCCCCAACTGTCGACTCGCGCGCTATCGAAGCGCGTCGCCGGCATGGAAATGCAGACGCTCGCGACCGCGACGCCTTCGGCATCGAACACGGGAGCGCCGATCGCATAAACAGCGCTCCGATACTGTCCATAGTTGACGGAGTACCCGCGCTCACGAATTCGCTGCAGTTCCGCGCGAATGTCGACAGGATCGCTCAGCGTATTTTCGGCGTACTTCGGCAGATCTCGCTTCAGGATCGTGGCGACGTCGGCCTCGCGCATGTGAGCGAGCAGCGCGAGGCCGTTAGCCGTCGCGTGGAATGGCGAAAGGTCGCCGATCGGGTGAGACGTGCGCACGACCTGTTTGCACTCGGTCTCATCGATCAAGACCATGCTGTTCGTCCCATCGGGCACCGACAGATACACGGTTTCATTCACCGCATTGCACAAATCCAGCATCGGCTGACGCGCGGCTTGGTATAGCGCGCCGCCGCGCAATGCGGCCGGCCGCACTTTCATCACGCGCGGCCCTATTTCCCACCGCGTGGTTTCGGCGCCGGTTTGCCTGAGCCATCCCGCTTCTTGGAATGTGACCAGCACTCGCTGCACGCTGGATTTGGGCATGTTCAGCAAGCGCGACAACTCGCTGAGGCTGATCGGCTGATGTTCGGATACGGCTTCGATGATTTCGAGGCTTTTGAGAAGGCTGTTCATAGTCCGCGACAAATTCGGTTTCCCCCGCTCGGGCGCACAGGGTTCTTGTCCACTTGCGAAGCGCAAGTATCACATGCTAAGGTTTACCGCATAGTAGCACGGTGTGCCGTATTGTGGCACATCGGCGACGGCGGTCGATGCATGGACCGTTGCGAAATCAGTCCTACGGAGTGACGCGTGGCGATGGATGCATGGAAGTTGTCGAGCGATTTCAGCGAAGTGCCGTATTGGTGGGAGGCATGGCGGCCCCACGACACGCTGATGTCCGAGGTGCCGGATACCACGGATGTCGCGATCGTCGGGGCAGGGTACGCAGGCTTGTCTTGCGCGCTCGAACTGGCCAAGAGCGGGCTTCATGTCACGGTATTGGAGGCGGCGTATCCGGGTAGTGGCGCGAGTACCTTGAGCGGCGGCCAGGTATCGGGCGGGATCAACGTTGGCAAGTCGATGTCCGGAAAGCGCGGGGCCGCGAGTTCGACCGCGGACAAACAGAGAATGCTGGCGGAGGCAGCCGATTCCTATACGGTTTTCGAGCGCATCTTGTCCGACAACGGGATCGATTGCGACTACCGGAAGGCTGGGCGGATCAACGCGTTTTGGCTCGAATCGCACGTCGATGCCTGGCGCACGCGGGTAGACGAATTGAATCGCTATTCGCAGGCTGGCGTGAGGCTGTTGTCCAAGGAGCAATTGCGCGCGGAACTGGCCACCGGCATTTATGCCGGCGGTGCGCTGATCGAACGCGCCGGGCAGCTTCATCCTTCGCGCATGCTGGGTGGAATGCTCGACGCGGCGCGCCGGGCCGGCGCGATCGTGTGCAGCATGGCGCGTGTGACCGGATTGAGCCGGCGTGCGGGCGGTTTTCGGGTGACTACGGCCCGCGGCGCAATGACGTGCCGCGAAGTGATGATATGCACTAACGGCTATACAGACGATCTGCTGCCCGAACTTCGCCGCGCGATCGTGCCTGTCGTCTCGCATCAAATCGCAACCGAGCCGCTGCCCGCCGATCTGCGAACGAGCCTCATCCCTCTCGGGCGCGGCGTCGCGGAAACACGCCGAGTCGTCAATTACTACCGCTATTCGCCGGACGGCACGCGCTTGCTCTTCGGCGGTCGGGCACGCTTTTATGCGTTGACGCGCCGTGAATCGGCCAAGGTCCTGCGCGCGCAAATGGTGCGGCGGTTTCCGCAACTGGACGGCGTGCGCGTCTCGCACAGTTGGGGCGGCAGCGTGGCGGTGACGCTCGACTATCTGCCGCATATCGGCCGTACGCGGGATGGCGTGCACTACGCGCTCGGCTGCAACGGAAGCGGCGTCGTGATGATGACCTACCTGGGCTACAAACTGGCCAGGCTGCTCATCGAACACCTGCCCGCGGAGGTCTCCTCTTACGGCACACCGATGGCGACGCATCCTCTCTATGGCGGGACGCCATGGTTCATGCCCGTTCTGGGCAGCTACTACCAGGTTCGCGATGTATGGGACAAGCGTCGAGAGCAATCGAGGTGAGCGGATGCGCTCGGTTCGCACCTAAGCGGCATGGGTCTCATCAACGACACGTTGAAAAGGAATGCAATGGGCTTGAGAATTGGAGTGGATATCGGCGGCTCGTTCACCGACTTCGCGGTACTAGACGAGCAAACACGCACTGTCCGGGCGCTGAAAGTATTCTCGCGTCCGGACAAGCCGGGCAGTGAGGTCATCGCCGGGATGCAAGGATTGCGCGAGCGATTCGGCATCGATCCGCGGGATATCGTGTACTTCACGCACGGGACCACGGTCGGCGTGAACGCCGTCGTTCAGCGAAAGGGCCTGCGGCTTGCACTCATTACAACGCGCCATTTCGAGGACGTGCTCGATATAGCCAGGTTGAAGATCCCCGACATGTACAACCTGATGTCGCGGCGCCCTGATCCATTGATTCCGCGAGATCGCGTATTCGGCATCGATGGACGTCTAACGGCAGAAGGCGTCGAGGAGGCGCCGGTGGACGAGGCGAGCGTGCTGGCGGCGCTCGCCTCGTTGAAGGAAGCGGGATGCGAGGGCGTGATCGTTTCGCTGCTGCATTCGTATCGAAACCCCGAGCACGAACGCACGGTGAAGGCGATTCTCAACCATGCCGCGCCCGATCTTTTCGTGTCTTGCTCGCACGAGGTCTGGCCGATCATTCGCGAGTACGAGCGCACCGTCACGGCAACGATCGGCGGCTACGTCCAGCCGCACGTGTCGCAGTATCTGACGCAGTTGCAGGCGGCGTTGCGCGAGAGCGGGGTGACGGCCGATCTCAAGGTGACGAAATCGAACGGTGGCGTGATGAGCGCCGAGCACGGCAAATCGAACTGCGTGCAGATGATCCTTTCGGGTACGGCGGCCGGCGTGATCGGCGCCTCCTATCTGGCGCGGACTTGCATGATCGGCAACTGTATGAGTTTGGATATAGGTGGGACGACCGCCGATGTCGCGCTGATCGTCGACGGCAAGCCGCAATACGCGACCGGAGAATACATCGGCGAATTCCAGATTCATATTCCGTCGGTGTCGGTGTCGTCCATCGGCGATGGCGGTGGATCGATCGCGTGGGTCGACGATTTCGGCGTTCTGAAAGTCGGGCCCGACAGCGCAGGATCGAACCCGGGACCTGTGTGCTACGGACGAGGCGGGACGAGACCGACGATCACCGACGCGTTCGCCGTGATCGGCGTGCTGGGGCGCGGGTCGTTGGGCTATAACGCAGTACAGGTGGATGTTTCCGCCAGCCGCCGGGCGATTCAGCCGCTCGCGGACCGGTTGGGCGTGAAGGTGCATGAAGCCGCCTCGGCCATCGTTGACGTGGCGGTGTCGGGAATGTACAGCGGCGTCAGCCGGATCGTCTCGCGCTTCGGTATCGACCCGAGAGTGTTTTCCCTTATGCCGTTCGGTGGCGCCGGGCCGATGCTCGGCGGCTTCCTCGCGCGCGCCCTCAACATGCGCCATATCGTGGTGCCCACGACACCGGGGGTGCTCAGCGCGTTGGGTGGACTGATCGCCGACACGAAGAACGACTTCGTTCGTACGACCTACTACGGACTCGACGACGCGGCCCTTGTCAAGCTTGCCGACGACTTGCGGCAGCTCGACATGCAAGCGCGCGACTGGATCGTGCGCGAAACCGGATCGGATGCGGGTGCCGATATAGCCGTGTCCGCGGACATGCGCTACTGCGGCCAATCGTTCGAAGTCGATACGCCGTTGACGGCCCAGGCGATCCGCGACGGCGACCTGGACGCGATTGCCGGCGCATTTCATCGCGAGCACCACCGCCTCTACGGCCACAGCGATCCGCTTGCGCCGCTTCAGGTCGTGGCGTTGCGCCTCATCATCTCGCTGCCGACGCCCAAGCCGGACATGCCCAAAATCGCGGCCGGCGAGGGGGCGCCAACTGCCGATGCCCTCGTCGACGTATTTCTCGACGGCGCATGGCGGGCCGTGCCCGTCTACCCTCGCGCGGCGTTGCTGGCGGGGCAACGATTCAGCGGTCCCGCCGTCGTCACGCAGGACGACACGACGACCTGTGTCTTGCCGGGTTTCGACGCACTTGTCGACGACTACGGCAATCTTTTGCTGACGGCTGTTTGATGCCGACTCGACAGGATGACCTGATGAGCTTCGATCGATCCACTCTGCAGATTTTTTCGAACTATTGCGTGGCCGCGGCCGAGAGCATGGCGTACACGCTCGTGCGCACTGCCCATTCGGCTTTCGTCAAAGAAACGGAAGACTTCTCGTGCACGATCATGACGCCGGAGGGGCAGACCTTCGCATCGCCCAAGACGCTGGGCGCGACATGGTATCCGGGCCTCGACTTCGGCGCGGTGATCGAGATGATCGAGTGCTACGAACCCGGTGACATCTGCATGACCAACGATGCCTACAGCGGCTACGTCGCGACGCATACGCCGGACGTCATGATGTGGAAGCCTGTCTTCTTCGGCGACGAGATCGTGTGTTATGTCGGCGGGCATATCCATAACACCGATATGGGCGGGGCCGTCCCGGCATCGTTGTCGCGAGCGCTGACCGAAATCTATCAAGAGGGGATTCGCTTCGCTCCGACGAAGATCGTCCGCGCGGGCGCGCTCGACGAGACGCTGCTCGAACATATGGCGATCAACGTGCGGGCGCCGGAGCAGAACCGCGGCGATCTCAAGGCTCAAATCGCAATGCTGATGACGGGCGAGCGCCGCGTGCTCGAGATCATCGAACGCTTCGGCATCGAAACGTTCAAGTCCGGCATGAAGGCGATGCTCGACTACTCCGAGGAACAGGCGCGCGCCATCGTTGCGCAGCTGCCGGATGGCGATTATTTCTTTGCCGAGTACGCCGATGAGGATTCCGTCAACGGCAAGCCGTTGCGAGTCGCGCTGAATCTCGAAGTGCGGGGCGATTCGCTGTTATTCGACTTCACGGGCAGCGACCCGCAACTGAACTCGTCTCTGAACATGCCGACGGGGGGCAAGGAGCGCCACGTGCTTGCGCTCGTCGGGCTGAACTACGTGCTCTATTCGTTGCAGCCGGATCTACTGCTCAACGCCGGCATGCTACGGGTTGCGCGATGCATCTTGCCGGAAGGGACGATCGTGAACTGCGTGCCGCCAGCGGCGGTGGGCATGCGCAGCTTGACGGCGAAGGTCGTGCAGTTGGTGACGTTCGGTGCGTTCGCGAAAGTGTGCCCCGATCGCTTGCCGGCTTGCCCCGCGGGCGGCATGTCGATCGTGAACGTTCGCACGGTGGACAGCGACGGCCGAACGATCATTGCGGCGATAGGCCCGGTTGGCGGCGGGGCCGGCGGTATGCCTCACGGCGACGGTTCCGATGCGTCGGGCGGGAATGTCGCGTTTCTGCGCAACACGCCGGTCGAGATCAACGAGGCCGAGGTGCCGATCCGAATCCTCAAGTACGGCATGGTGCCGGGCAGCGCCGGCGCCGGGAAGTATCGCGGCGGCCTGGGGACGGTAATGGAGTTCCGAGTCTTCTCCCCCGGGACGATCGTGACCGCGCGAAATCGCGATCGCTCGCGCTTTGCGTCGTGGGGCATGAAGGGCGGCAAGGCCGGCTCGGTGTCGCTGTTCCGGCGCAACCCCGGAACGGCGGCGGAAGAGAACCTAGGCGTCACCGATCTGGTCGTGTGCGCGCCCGGCGACGTGATTCGTCTGGAAGGATGCGGGGGCGGAGGCTATGGCGATCCGCTCGAACGCGATCCTGAGCGCGTGCTGATTGACATCAAGCGCGGATATCTGAGCGAGGCGGAGGCGGGGGCGCTGTATTGCGTCGAATTGATCGACGGGCGCATCGACGTCGACGCGACCCGGCGCCGTCGAGACAGCATGCGCGCCAATGCGCCCGCGCAGCCTTCGCTGCAGTTCGACTATGGCGCCGCGCGCCGCGCATTTGAATCCATTTGGACGCGCGAACGCTATGAAGTGCTGACGACATTGTTGTCCGGCGTGCCCGTGATCTGGCGGCACTTCCTAAAACACAAGATATTCGACGCGCTCGACGCGTGGGAGCGCGACGGCAGGCTGCGACCGGGGCCGGCCGTCGTTCGAGAGATCTTCGACGAAGTGGCCAGCCAGTACCCTCGGTTGGTCGAGAACACGACCCGATCACCCGTCAATGCGACAAAAGGAGCACTCTCATGAACGACGACGATATCAAGTGCGGCCGGATGAACCGTCGAGAAGCAATGAAGCTGCTACTCGGGGGCGGGATGGCCGCGGCCGGTGCCGGGGCTTCGCTGTTGGTCCCGCGATTGGCGATGGCCGAAGCGGTGCCGAAGAAAGGGGGGAGTATTCGCGTTTCGTACGATACGTCGTCGACGGCCGATACGCTCGATCCCGCGAAAGGGTCCACGGGCGCGGACTATATCCGCTTCTTCATGTTCTACAGCGGCCTGACGACGCTCGATGCATCGTTGACGCCGCAAATGAACCTTGCGGAATCGTGCGAAACGAAGGATGCACGCGTGTGGGTTATCAAGCTGCGCCGAGGCGCGGCATTTCACGACGGCAAGCCGCTTACCCCGGCGGACGTAATCTATTCGTTGACGCGTCATAAGAATCCGGCCACGGCGTCGAAGGTCAAGACGCTGGCCGATCAATTCACGGAGCTCAAGCAAACCGGGCCGAACGAGGTTACGTTGACGCTCGACACGCCCAACGCCGATCTACCTGTGATTCTGGCGACCCCGCAGATGGTCATCGTAAAGGACGGTACGGCGGACTTTTCCAAGGCGATCGGTACAGGGCCCTACAAATTGAAGTCGTTTCAGCCGGGCATGTCGACCGTCGGCGTACGCAACGATGGGTATTGGAAAACGGGGGGCGGGCCCTATCTCGATCGAATCGAACTGGTCGGCATTGCCGACGATACCGCGCGCGTCAATGCCTTACTGTCCGGGGACGTCCAGCTGATCAACGCGGTCAACCCGCGCGCGGCCGCAAACGTCACGTCCAGCCCTGGCCATGAAATGCGCGAGACGAAATCAGGTCTCTATACGGACCTTATCCTGCGTAAAGACAATCCGCTCTCGGGCAACCCCGACTTCGTGCAGGGTATGAAATACCTGCTCAATCGGAATCAGATCCGCGATGCCATTTTTCGCGGGTACTGCGTGATCGCCAACGATCAGCCTATTCCGCCCGGGCATCGGTACTTCAACGCAGCGGTTGCAACACGTCCGTTCGATCCCGACAAAGCCAAGTTTCATTTCCAGAAAGCGGGTGTCATGGGCACGACGTTGCCGCCCCTCTACGCCACTCCCGCGGCGAACGGCTCGGTAGAAATGGCGGAGCTGCTGCAGCTGGCCGCAGCCAAGATCGGCATGAATCTCGCAGTGAACCGCGTGCCCTCGGACGGATATTGGTCGAACCACTGGATGAAGCATCCCATGGGCTTCGGCAGTATCAATCCGCGGCCCAGCGCGGATGTGCTGTTCACGCAGTTCTTCAAGTCGGACGCGCCATGGAACGAGTCGGGGTGGCACAACCCGAAGTTTGATCAGTTGCTGGTTGCCGCGCGGGGCGAAACCGATGAAAACAAACGCAAGGAACTGTATGGCGAGATGCAAGTGCTGGTATCGGAGCAGGGCAGCATCGGCATTCCCGCATTCATTAGTTTGCTCGATGCGAACGACAAGCGGTTGCAAGGCTTGAAGTCGATACCCACCGGGGCGATGATGGGCTTCATGTTTGCCGAATACGTATGGTGGAACGCATAGGGGCGCCTTGCGCGTCCACTATCAAAGATGACGGGCGATGACCACGCCGATACCGGCGTACAGGACGAAACGGACGGCGCAGCGCGGCTTGTCGTCTGCGCGCCGCCAGCCGCTTGTATTTTCGATGTATCGTCAGCGCCGTCTGACTGCTGTCGCGTTTGACCGTGCTGCGTCGTTCCGGCGATGTCGGGCCGATCGCTGAGATCGACACGCTGATGAACGCTCCTAACGATGTGAGTCAGCCGGCGCCATGCCGTGCGTCTTGAACACCGCCACGGCTTCCGACAACATCCTCGCCTGATCCTCCAGCGATCCGGCCGCCGCGGCCGCTTGCTCGACGAGCGCCGCGTTTTGCTGCGTGACCTGATCCATCTGCGAAACGGCACGGTTCACCTGATCGATGCCCGTGCTTTGCTCGTCCGCGGCGGACGCGATTTCGCTCATGATCGAACTCACGCGCGTGATGGAATCGACGATCTCGTTCATCGTCGTGCCGGAATGTTCCACGAGTTGCGAACCCGACTCGATGCGTACGGTCGACTGATCGATCAATTCTTTGATCTCTTTCGCCGCCGCCGCGCTGCGTTGTGCGAGGGAGCGCACTTCGGCGGCCACCACCGCGAAGCCGCGACCTTGCTCGCCGGCCCGTGCGGCTTCGACGGCTGCGTTCAACGCCAGAATGTTCGTTTGGAAGGCAATGCCCTCGATCACGCCCACGATCTCGCCCACGCGCCGCGAGTCGTCCACGATTCGCTGCATCGTATCCACCACCTGCCGATTGAGCGCACCGCCTTCGCTCGCGAGCCCCGAGGCGCCCTGCGCGAGCGTGCTGGCATGTTTGACGTTGTCGGTGGTCTGCTTCACGGTGGAGGTCAACCGCTCCATGCTCGCCGCCGTTTCCTGCAAGGATGCCGCTTGCTCCTCCGTGCGTTGCGATAAATCGGTATTGCCCGAAGCGATTTCGCTCACCCCCGTATCGATCGCCGACGTGCCGCGACGTACGCCTTCCACCGTCGAAATCAACGCATCCTGCATCGTGCGCAGCGCGCTAGCGAGTTGCCCCATCTCGTTGCGGCTCGTGACTTCGACGCGACGCGTCAAATCGCCGGCTGCGATTCGCTCGAATTGAGCGATGGCATCCCGTACGGGGTGCACGAT
>DATJJH010000084.1:0-47549 GCA_035492395.1 Trinickia sp.
CAATTTTAAAGGATTCGAAGGTGGTTGTATGCTGGATCGCGAAGGCTTTCGCCCGAACGTCGGCATCATCCTCTTGAACGCGCACAACGAGGTGTTTTGGGGCAAGCGGCTGCGTGAACATTCCTGGCAGTTTCCGCAAGGGGGCATCAAGTACGGTGAGACCCCTTTGCAGGCCATGTATCGGGAGTTACACGAAGAAACCGGCCTGCGCCCGGAACACGTCAAGATCATCGGTCGCACGCGCGACTGGTTGCGCTATGAGGTGCCGGACAAGTTCATCAAGCGCGAAGTACGCGGCCACTACCGCGGTCAGAAACAGATTTGGTTTCTGCTTCGCATGGTCGGCCGCGACTGCGACATCTGCCTGCGCGCCACCGACCATCCGGAATTCGACGCTTGGCGGTGGAATGAGTACTGGGTGCCGCTCGATGCGGTCATCGAGTTCAAGCGGGATGTCTATCAATTGGCGTTGACGGAGCTGTCGCGCTTTCTGCGCCGGGCCGTGCCGCGCACGGAAAAGCCTCGAGGCCCGCATCACGGCCACCGGTATCCGCGCGTGTCGCCGTCGGCGCACATGCCGGAACCGAACGGCGCGGTCATGCACGGGCCCGACGAAGAGACGGACGTGCCGCCCTACCCGGCGTCCACCCTGATCCTCCCCGGCTGAGCGGCCGGCCCAGCAGCGGCGCCTGCCCCCTGCGGGAGGGCGCTCGCCTCCGGACCGACTGCCGCCTAGGGAGCACTTGCCGCTCGCGCCGCGCGCCTACGCCCGTGTGCATCCACATGTAATGCACGCGAGCGCATGCGTGAGCGCTATCATTCGGTTCTTCGAATCTTTGCGCCCTTCACCGAGGTACCCATATTGAAAGCGATCGTTCTCGCGCTGACCTGCCTGGCCGGCGGCGCCATGCTGGCCGGCTGCTCGCATTTGCCGCCCAATCCGAAAGACGACACTACGTTCCAATACTTGCTCGATCGCCACGGCGATTGGACCGAGAACAAAGTCGAAACGCTGCCGCCGCTGCCGAGGGACGGAAATCTGATTCCATTCGATGTCTCGCAAAACACGCCGCTGCATTTCGCGGTCGACGCGAAGTCGATCACCGTCGGCACCGACGGCGTCGTGCGTTACACGGTCGTCATCACGAGCCAGAGCGGCGCGCATAACGTCAACTACGAGGGCATTCGCTGCGACAACTACGAATGGCGGCTCTACGGCGGGCTGAACGCGGATCACGACGGCTGGGACCGGACGGTCGCAAACGACTGGGCGCGTATCGAAAACGGCGAGCTCAATGCCTATCACGCGGCGCTCTATCAGGATTATTTCTGCTCGAGCAAGATGCCGACCGGAACGGCCAAGACGATCGTCGAAAATCTGCGCATGCATCGCGTTGCTTCGTCGCTGACGCACTAGTTCAGCGCATTCGACGGCGCCGAAGAAAGCCGCCCGGATCCCGACCTTCGGCGCCCCCCTAGCCGCGCGTCGAATGCTGCCTATTCTCTTAATTTTTGAGCAATGTAGTCATGTCAGAGCGACGGGCCGCTCTCATCCCGACCCGCGCGCCTATACTCCGCTTAGGTCGAGGTCATCCCGCACTTGAACACGGCTTTGTGGTATTCGACCGGCAGAAAATCGGATACCGGTGCAACCGCGGATTACGCGAGACGGTTTGCTATACGAGACAAGATAATGAAACTTGGGCTGACGTATAAATCGAAGCAAGAAGGGGGGCGCAGACGACACAGATTCAAGGGGCAGCATCTGATTTGGGCAATCAAGCAGATGGCGGTCGTGCCGGAAAAGCCACAGGGGGAAGGAACGTCGACAGCCCCGTTCCGCATGGCGTCGATCGGCCAGTGGGCCGTGGCAGCGGCAAATAAAACAACGACCGGGCATGATCTTTATAAGATCGGACGCCAGTGGGTCGAGCGGGTTCCGAGCGAAGACGATCGTGGCCCCTCGAGTTACGGCGATTACGTCACTGCGGTCAGCGGCCCTGAGATACGCCAACCCCGTAAGCCGGGCGACACGCTCGATGATGGGTATAGTAATGCGGGCAGAGCGAGAGCCTTCGATTCTCCTAAGAAGGGCATCCCAATCTATCAAACGAAGTACAACAGATTTCTCGCAAACGCCGAAGGCCCCCCAGCACTCAACGACAAGCGAATGGCGAAGGAGGCGCGTGCCATTCTCAAAGGAGCGGACATAAGCGACGACGTAGCACAGGAATTGCCAGGTACTGTCGCGGCTCTTTTTCTCGCAGAGGTCGCTCGAGCCCCGCAGATGCTGCCGATCGGACTAATGCTCCTCGATTTGATTGAGGTAGGTGCCACCTACGGTCGTAGGTCAACTAAAAAAACCTATACATTTGAAAGAATGATGGTCGAGTCGAAGAAACCTCCTTCAGACACACGGAGGTTCCCGCTCGGCGGAAAGCACCCTATGGTTCGCAACGGCACCATTAAGGAGGCGAAAGGAATGTTCGATTCATTCAACTCCGTTTCGGCACGAAGCGCTTCCATCGTCTCCGCCTGGCTGGGTTGCTATTTGAGCAACCACCAAAAATTCACCGTGAAGGTCAGGACCCCCACGAAGCACCCGAAGCTTGGGCAAGGCGTCATGAAACAATTCGACAGCAATAGGGGTAGAGCGAACGGCAGTTCATGGAATTTTTATCGTGAAGTGATTGAGCTCGCCCTCATCCGCCGATGCGCAACGCTCGACTGCATGCTGTCCCACGGCGCTCAATTCGTGTACGCCGACCCGCCAAGCGACGCTAGCTCGGACTCCGGAAAAAGCGAATAAGGATTTTATTGGCCGAGAAAGCCGGCCCAAGGGACCGACAACTCGTCAAGCGCGTGGCGCCGCGCTCAGACGACGACGAGGTTGTCGCGGTGGATGAGTTCCGGCTCGAGCATGTAGCCGAGGATCGATTCGATGTCGATGCTCGCACGGCGCGCAATCCGCTTCGATTCCGCGCTGGTGTAGTTGGTCAGCCCGCGCGCCACCTCGCGCCCGCTCCTGTTCAGGCAGGCAATCACTTCACCGCGGGCAAACACGCCTTGCACCTCGAGAACACCGATCGGCAAGAGGCTCTTGCCCCCGACGGTCACCTTCTCGACCGCGCCGTCGTCGATGACGACGTGCCCGCGCACCTGCAAATGATCGGCCATCCACTGCTTGCGCGCCGCAAGACGCGCCGTCCGGGCGATCAACTGTGTGCCGATGGCCTCGCCCTCGGCGAGTCGCGTCAGCACGTCGGCCTCGCGACCGCTCGCCACGACGGTATTCGCCCCGCTGCCGGCCGCGCGTTTGGCGGCGAGAATCTTCGTCAGCATGCCGCCGCGGCCGATCGCGGAACCGGCGCCGCCGGCCATCGCCTCGAGTTCGGGTGCGCCCGCGTCGGCCTCGCGCACGAGTTCCGCTGAAGGGTCCTTGCGCGGATCGGCCGTAAACAAGCCCTGCTGATCGGTGAGGATGATCAGCGCATCGCCTTCGATAAGGTTCGCGACCAGCGCCCCGAGCGTATCGTTGTCTCCGAATTTGATCTCATCGGTAACGACGGTATCGTTCTCGTTGATGATCGGCACGACGCCGAGGCGCAGCAGCGTGAGCAGCGTCGAGCGCGCGTTCAGGTAGCGCTCGCGGTCGGCCAAATCGGCGTGGGTGAGCAGAATTTGCGCGGTGCGGATGCCGTATTGGCCGAACTGGCTCTCGTAGACTTGCGCGAGCCCCATCTGCCCAACGGCCGCCGCCGCCTGAAGCTCGTCGATCTCGCGCGGACGCTTTGCCCACCCGAGACGCTGCATGCCTTCCGCGATCGCCCCCGAACTGACGAGCACGACCTCCTTGCCGCGCTGACGCAATTGCGCGATCTGGGCCGCCCATCGGCCGATGGCCGCTTGATCGAGCCCGCGGCCTTCGTTCGTCACGAGGCTCGATCCCACTTTGACAACTAACCGCTTCGAATCCGCGATGACAGAGCGCATCGTGCGAAAGTCTCCATGAGTGATCGGTGAACCCGCCGTCAAACGGCGGTGGGGCGGCTCGCCCCAATGCGTCGACCGTCAGGCTTGCGGCGGCGCGCTGTCACCGCCCGGCGGCACGTCTCGGAAGCGCACGTCGGCCGCCAAATCTTCCTCACGCTCGGCCCGATGCGCATCGGAGTGCTCGGACAAGTAGTCGTAGACGGCGTAGCACAGGTTCTCGCAGCCGAGCCCCGTTAACGCCGAGATCTGGAACACCGGGCCAGTCCACTCGAACCGCTCCAGAAAATCGGCCACGCGCGTTTCACGCTCGTCCTCGGCGATCATGTCGAGCTTATTGAGCACGAGCCAGCGGGGCTTTTGAAAAAGCGCCTCGTCGTACTTGCGCAGCTCCTCGACGATCGCCCTCGCTTCCGCAACGGGGTCGACGGTTTCATCGAACGGGGCGAGATCGACGAGATGCAGCAAGATGCCCGTGCGCTGCAAGTGCCGTAAGAATTGGTGACCGAGCCCCGCACCTTCGGCCGCGCCCTCGATGAGGCCCGGGATGTCGGCGATCACGAAGCTCTTGCTCGGCCCGACACGAACGACGCCGAGGTTCGGCGCCAGCGTCGTGAACGGATAATCCGCGATCTTCGGCTTGGCGTTCGACACCGACGAGATGAACGTCGATTTTCCGGCATTTGGCATGCCCAGCAAGCCGACATCGGCCAGTACTTTCAGCTCGAGCCGGAGCATGCGGCGCTCGCCGGGCTTGCCTTCCGTCTTTTGGCGCGGCGCCCGGTTCGTACTCGACTTGAAATGCAGATTGCCCAGACCGCCCGCGCCGCCTTGCGCAATAAGCACCGTTTGCTCGTGCTCGGTCAAATCGGCGATGAGCTCGCCCGTATCCATGTCGTTGATGACAGTGCCCACGGGCATGCGCAGGACGATGTCGTCGCCGCCCTTGCCGTAGCAGTCGGAGCCTCGGCCGTTTTCGCCGTTGCGCGCTTGATGCTTCTTCGCATATCGGTAATCGATCAGCGTGTTGATGTTGCGATCGGCCACAGCGTAAACGCTGCCTCCGCGACCGCCGTCCCCGCCGTCGGGGCCACCGAACGGAACGAATTTTTCGCGGCGCATCGACGCGCTGCCGTCGCCGCCGTCGCCGGCGATCACCTCGATCCGCGCTTCGTCAATGAACTTCATGTATCGCTCCGTCCCGTGTTTCCACGATATTTTGCCGCTTGCGGCGCACCTTCACCATCCGGGCGCGCAAAACCTGCGCACAGAAGAAAAAAGGCCCCGCCAACTACGCGGGGCCTTTTTGCTGGGTCGCTCCCGTGTCTGATCGAATTCAGACCGCGGCCGGGACGACGACAACCGTATGCTTCTTGTCCGCGCCCTTCGTCGTGAACTTGACGTGGCCGTCGGTCAATGCGAACAGGGTGTGATCCTTGCCCATGCCGACGTTCTCGCCCGCATGCATGCGCGTGCCGCGTTGGCGCACGATGATGCCGCCGGCGTTGATCGCTTGGCCGCCGTACACCTTGACGCCCAGGCGCTTCGACTCGGAGTCGCGACCGTTGCGGGAAGACCCGCCTGCTTTTTTGTGTGCCATTTGATTGCTCCTTACCCGGTGCGCTTACGCGTTGATCGCGTCGATGCGCAGTTCGGTGTAGTTCTGGCGGTGACCTGCGTGCTTCTGGTAGTGCTTCCGGCGACGCATCTTGAAGATCGTCACTTTGGCGTGCCGCCCATGCGATACGACGGTAGCCTTGACGGAAGCCCCACTCACCAGCGGCGTACCGAACTGAATCGATTCGCCTTCGCCTACCGCGAGAACCTGGTCGAGCGTGATTTCAGCGTCAATGTCTGCCGGTATCTGTTCTACTTTCAATTTTTCGCCGACAGCAACCTTATACTGCTTGCCGCCGGTTTTTATGACCGCGTACATTGAGAACCTCACTCTGTTTGCGCCGCTTGCGCGGACGCCTTTTTCAAACCTGCTCATAGCCAGCCGGCTCTTCGACTGCTTCTCAGACTGCTGCTTCGAAGACTGCTTCCTGCTTCTAAGACTGCTTCGTCAAGCCGGCCTACTGCTTCTTTCCACGCACCTTGCGCGAAAACGCGTGATTATACATGGAGTTAGGCTCGCGGTCAAAGGACTGTGCCGCCCGCCGAGCGAACCGCGCTCGCGCGGCTCGCCATCCGGCCGCCGCCGGCCCCCTCGGACAGCCGCATAACCCTTTATAATCCGCGGCACCACACATTTTTTTTATCATGTCGTCGACCGCCACCTCTTCCCCCAGCGCCGCCAACCTGCTCGCCCCGATCTCGGAGGACATGGAGCAGGTCAATCGCGTCATTCGGCAACGTTTGGCCTCCGAGGTGATGCTCATCAATCAGATCTCGGAATACATCATCGGCGCCGGCGGAAAGCGGCTGCGACCAGCGCTGCTGCTGCTCGTGGCCGGGGCGCTCGGCGATACGACGGGGCACCGGCACGAACTCGCGGCGATTGTCGAATTCATTCACACCGCCACGCTGCTGCACGACGACGTCGTGGACGAATCCGACCTGCGCCGCGGCCGCCAGACGGCCAACGCGCTATTCGGCAACGCGGCGAGCGTGCTGGTGGGCGATTTTCTCTACTCGCGTTCGTTTCAAATGATGGTCGGCATCGGCAAGATGCGCGTCATGGAAATTCTGGCGGAAGCGACGAACATCATCTCCGAGGGCGAGGTGCTGCAGCTGTTGAACATGCACGATGCCGACGTCGACGAAATGCGCTACATGCAAGTGATCCGCTACAAGACGGCGAAGCTGTTCGAGGCGGCCGCGCAGCTCGGCGCCGTGATCTCGGGCGTCGATGCGCCGACCGAGGCCGCCGCCGCGGAGTTCGGCCGGCGGATCGGCACGGCGTTCCAGATCATGGACGACTGGCTCGACTACACGGGCACGGCCGAATCGATGGGCAAGAACGCCGGCGACGACTTGCGCGAAGGCAAGCCGACGCTGCCGCTCATTTATCTCATCGAGCGCGGCACGCCGGAACAATCGGCGCTCGCCCGCGAGGCGATCGAACAGGGCGGCACAGACCGCTTCGATACGATCTTCGAGGCGATTACACGCTCGGGCGCGCTCGACCATACGCTCGAGTGCGCCAAACGCGAGGCCAAGGCGGCGGCCCAGGCAATTTCTTCGTTTCCCGATTCCATTTACAAAGAAAGTCTGCTAGAATTATGTTTTTACTCGACGGCCCGTCAGTCTTGAACGAGACTGAAACGCCGTAAGAGTCTAAGCAGTAGAATTCGGGGTGTAGCTTAGCCTGGTAGAGCGCTACGTTCGGGACGTAGAGGCCGGAGGTTCGAATCCTCTCACCCCGACCAGAATTTCCTTGAGCTTCGCTTCCGTGCGAACCAAGACCGAAACCGTCCAGCTTGCTGGGCGGTTTTTTGTTTTTGGACTTTGGTTCGATTTGCGGCGTCTCGCATACCTTCAGCGCAAGTCGACTTGGGCGCCATGATTCTCGGTCAGCCGAATGCCGTGACCACGGTTTCGATCGGCAAGAACAGCGTTCGGCTCCCGGCCGGATACTCGGCGAACTCCGCGCAATTCAGATAGAAATGTTTCGCGGGCTCGTCCTTCGCATGGACGAGTACGGCGCCAATGCCAATACTGCGCGATGCGGCGGCAATCCGGCGCAGCGCATCCGCCAGCATATCGCCTCCGAGGCCCTTTCCCGCATGCTCGCGAGTGACAGCAAGCCGACCGATCACGGAAACAGGGATCGCATTGGGCGCGTTGCGCCGCATCGCTGCCGGCGCCGCCGCTCGCTCAACGCCACCAGCCGCGATGCAGTAGTAACCCACCACGCGACGTCCTTCACCGACCACATATGTGCGGGAAAACCGACTTTCATTCTTTGCGGCGCGGTGCCGCAGCCAATGATTGAGCATCGGCTCACCGCAGTCAAACGCCGACACATCATGGTCGCCCGACAATGGGACAGGCGCCGAGAGCCGAGTCGATGCGCGCGGGGGCGCGCCGGCTACTTCTCCCATGCGGGAACTCTGCGCAATAACGAGCGCAGCTTTGGCCCTGGCGCAGGCGGGTCATCTATCACGCGAACAAACGCATCGAAGCGATCGGCATCGAGCATGAAAAGACGCTGATCGAGCAGAACGTCGATCGCCTGCTGCCGCGCACACTCGAGCATGAACTCCGTTCGAGTCTTGCCGAGGACGGCCGCGGCTTCGTCGATCAGTTCGCGAGAACGTGTATCGATGCGCAGATTGATGCTGTCTTTGGTTTCTGCAACAGACCGGGCGCGCTCGGCTGCATCAAGCGCCGTCTGCAATTTCTTCGAGGGGGACGAGCGGTCTTTCGACATGCAGTCGAATATCCGCTCCTGTACCCACAGTGTCAATACGCTCATGGCGGCTCCACCGAAATCGCGCTCGACTACCGAATCCGCATATCCTGCTTTGAAGCATAGTTGCGAGCGCCGAGCCCGCACCTTAGCGGAAACCGGCGGCGCATTCGCAAACGAAGCGAAAAATCAGACCAAAGAAAGGCTGAACGCGCGCTCGGCGCTCGGCGCATCGCTCATTGAAAAACCGCGCGCCTCCTCCCCGGCATTTCTGCCCGCCCTAAAGCGATTCAATCGCTCTGCTATATTCTTGCCATCCCCCTATCATCGCCACATCGGCACACCGCGTGGAACAACTTCCCTTGTGGGCGCAAATCGGCGCCGTCTTCCTCTTGTTGCTCTGCTCCGGCTTCTTCTCGATTTCGGAAACGGCCATGATGGCGCTCAACCGCCATCGCTTGAAATATCTCGTCGGCAAAGGCGCATTCGGCGCGAAAAGCACGCAAAGCCTGCTGGCACGGCCCGACCAGCTGCTCGGCGTGGTGCTCATCGGCAACAACCTGCTGAACACGATCATCCCCGTGCTGACGACGTCCATCGCGCTGCGTACGTTCGGGCGTGACAACCTCGTGCTGTCGGTCGCCACCGGGATCGTCGCCTTTCTCATCATCGTCTTTGCCGAAATCACGCCGAAAATCGTCGGCGCGACGTATCCCGAGAAAATCGCGCTGCCCGCCAGCCTGATCATCGGGCCGCTCATGCGCGCGCTCAAGCCCGTGGTCTGGTTCGTGAACCTTTTCTCGAACACGATCCTGCTTGCACTGCACATCAATACCAAAGGCGGGCGGGAGCATCGGCTCAGCACGGAAGAGCTGCGCGCGATCGTGCTCGAATCGGGTAGCTTCATGCCGACCAAGCACCGCAGCATCCTGCTCAACCTCTTCGATCTCGAAAACATATCGGTCGATGATGTGATGATCCCGCGCCGTCGAATCGAATCGCTCGATTTCGACGCCCCCTTCGAGGAAATCCTGCATCAACTGGAAACCTGCTATCACAACAAGCTGATCGTCTATCAGGGCGATATCGATCAGGTCCTCGGCGTGCTTCACGTGCGCAAGACGCTGGCCGCCCTGCACAACCAGGAACTCACGCGCGAAACGCTGCGCGAGCTGTTGACCGAGCCCTACTTCGTCCCATCCGGCACGCCCGTGTTTCAGCAGTTGCAATACTTTCAGGAGACGCGTCACCGCTCGGCGCTCGTCGTCAACGAATACGGCGAGCTGGAGGGCCTCGTGACGCCGGAGGACATCATCGAGGAGCTGATCGGGGAGTTCACCACGTCGATCCCGCGCAGCGCCGCCACGCGCACCGGTTGGACGGAAAACGGCGATTGCATCGTCGCCGGCAGCATGCCCCTGCGCGAATTGAACCGGTGGCTGCAGTTGACTCTTCCCACCGACGGCCCCAAAACCCTGAACGGGCTGATTCTCGAAACGCTCGAGGAAATCCCCGAGGGCGACGTGTGTCTGCAAATCGGCGACGTGCAGCTCGAAGTGCTGCAGAGCGACGATCAAGCGGTGCGCACGGTCAAAGTGTTCAAGCCGCGCGCGCGCCCCGCCGCCAAACCGTCGCACTCGTAGCGGCGACACATCGGACCGCGCCGGCCGTTCGGCCTAGTGGCGCTGAACCGCCCCCGCGGGCGATCATCGCCGCTTCGCACTTGACGGCGGCGGCATGCCGCGCTTCGATGTCCACTTCCTTGTCGCTTTACCCGCACGCCGAGTTCGGCGTCGCCGACGAAGGGCCCGCGGCTCGCCTTTTCGCGCACACGCTCGAACAGGCGGTGCGGCGAGGGGCCTCGGATATTCACGTCGAACCGGGCGAGAGCAGCTGGCGCATCCGGTTGCGCGTGGACGGTGTGCTGCACGAAATGCCCGAGCCACCGGGCCACTTGCGCGACTCGTTCGTGACGCGTGTGAAGGTGCTCGCGCGCCTGGACATCGCCGAGCGGCGGATTCCGCAGGACGGTCGGCTGCGGCTCGCCGTCGCGCCGGGCAGAATCGAGGACTATCGCGTGAGCACGTTGCCCACCGTGCACGGCGAAAAGCTCGCGTTGCGGCGCCTCGAAGCGCTACCCACCGATTTGTCGCTCGTGGCGCTCGGCTTCGACGCATGGCAACGGCCCCGCATCGAAAAGGCTATCCGCGCGCCGCACGGGCTCATCCTTGTCACAGGCCCCACCGGCAGCGGCAAGACGCTCTCGCTGTACGCGTTCTTGCAGTTGCTCAACGATCGCTCGCGCAACGTGTGCACCGTCGAGGATCCGGTCGAGATCGAGCTGGGCGGCGTCAACCAAGTCAGTGTGCGCGAGAAGACGGGGCTCACGTTCGCCGCGGCATTGCGAGCCCTGCTTCGGCAAGATCCGGACGTCATCATGGTCGGTGAGATTCGCGATGCCGAGACGGCCGACGTCGCACTCAAAGCGGCGCAAACCGGACATCTCGTGCTGGCGACGCTGCATACGAACGACGCGCCCGGCGCCATTGGCCGCCTGCTCGATTTGGGCGTCGCCCCGTACACCCTGGCCGAGGCGCTCAAGCTCGTCACGGCGCAGCGGCTCGCGCGGCGTCTGTGTGGGCATTGCCGTGCGCCGGCCCCCGTTCCGCGCGCGGCCCTCGTTGCCGCGGGGCTCACCCGCGAGCCGTCCGCCGCATGGGCGCCGTACGGGCCGCGCGGATGCGCGGCTTGCCATGGCACGGGTTATCGCGGGCGTATCGGCCTGCATCAAATCATGTCGGCGTCGCACGCGCTCTGCGACCTCGTGAGCGCCGGCGCGAACACCCAAGCCATCGCGCGCCAAGCAAAGGCCGACGGGACCGGGTCTTTGCGCCAGGCGGCGCTTGCCCGCGTCGTCGAAGGGGTCACGAGCCTTGTCGAGGCCGTCGCCGTCACGGATACGGCATGATTTTCAAAAAGACGAGTGCGGGCGAAGTCACGGCGCTGACACGACAGATGGCAAGCCTCGTGAGCGCGGGTTTGCCGCTGGTGCAGGCGCTCGAACTATTGAGCCGCACGTCGAGTCGCGGCGCGCTGTCGAGGGTAGCGAGCGGGCTTGCTCGCCGCGTCTCGAGCGGAGAGCGGTTTGCGCAGGCGCTCAGCGCCTATCCGAGTCAGTTCGACCGGCTCTACCGCGAACTTTCGATGATCGGCGAAGCCTCGGGTACGCTGGCGCACGTGCTGGCTCGGCTGGCCGAGCACCGAGAGCGCGCCGCGGCCCAGCGCGCGAAACTCCGAGCCGCACTGGCCTATCCGTGCGCCGTGCTGTTGCTGTCGGCCGCCGTGACGGCCGCGTTGTTGGCACTTGTAGTGCCCACGTTCGAACACGTTTTCGACAGCTTCGGCGCCGCGCTGCCGGCCCCAACACGCGCGGTGATGACGTTGTCGAACGCCGTCCGTCGCTGGGGGCCGCTCTGCCTGGCCGTCTGCGGCGCAATGGCGCTCGTCGGCGCACGGCTCGTTCGCCACGTGCCGGCGTGCAGCGCGGCCCGCGACCGGTTGCTGCTGGCGGCGCCGGTCGTAGGCCCGATCGCGCGAGCCGTGGCCGCGGCGCGCTGGTCGCGCGCCCTCGGCACACTGCTCGCCGCAGGCACACCGCTCGCCGATGCGCTCAAGGCGCTCTCGAACGTCACGGGCAATGCCGCGTTCGACGCGGCGAACTCCCACATCCAAGCACGCCTGCGGCGCGGCGAACGGTTGGCGCAAGCGCTACGCGTCGTCGGCTGCTTCCCCGCGGCCCTCGTCGAGCCCCTGGCGATAGCCGAGGAAACGGGCACGCTCGACACCATGCTGCTCGATTGCGCGGCGCTGGCCGAACGCGAGATCGACGAGAAACTCGCCCTCGCCTCCGCGTGCGCCGAGCCGCTCATCGTCATCGTTCTCGGGCTTGCAGTCGGAGCGCTCGTCGTCGCGCTCTATCTGCCGGTCATTGAATTAGGCAACGTGGTGTAGCATGCCCCCCATTCGCCACTCGGTCATGATCACGACCCCATCCGTGTACGCTTCACTCATCAGCGATCCTCTCTCGCGCCTTTCCATCGGTATCGGGGCTGCCTTCGGCACGCTGCCGCCGGTCTGGCAATTCGCGTTCGCCATCGTATTCGGGCTTGTCGTCGGCAGCTTCCTGAACGTCGTGGCGCACCGGCTGCCCGTCATGCTCGAACGCGCGTGGCGCCTCGAGATCAGCGAAGCGACGGGCGTCGCGGCCAACGCCGACACGCTCCCATCGCGCTACAACCTCTGTGTACCGCGCAGCGCCTGTCCGCACTGCGGCCACGTCTTGCGCGCCCACGAAAACATCCCCTTGCTCAGCTACGTGCTGCTGCGCGGGCGTTGCTCCGCGTGCCACGCACCGATCGGCGCGCGCTATCCGCTCGTGGAGATCGCGGGCGCCGCCGCGGCGGCCGGCGCGCTGGCGGCTTTTGGCCCGACAGGCACGGGCCTCGCCGCATTCGGGCTCACGGCGGCTTTGATTACCATGAGCGCCATCGATGCCGAGACGCGCCTGCTGCCCGATTCGCTGACGCTGCCCCTGCTGTGGGCCGGCCTTATCGTCAACTTCGGCGATACGTTCGCGAGCCTGCGGGCGGCCGTAGCCGGCGCGATCGCCGGCTACGTCTTTCTATGGTGCATCTACTGGCTGTTCCGGTTCGCGCGCGGCATCGAGGGCATGGGCTACGGCGACTTCAAACTGCTCGCGGCGCTGGGCGCTTGGCTCGGATGGGCAGCATTGCCGCAGATCGTCCTGATCGCGGCGGTGACCGGCGCGATCGCGGGTCTTGTCGCGATGTGGTCAGGGCGTTTGCGGTTCGAAGAACCGCTGCCGTTCGGTCCGTTTCTCGCACTCGGCGGGCTCGTGACGCTGTTCGCCGGCACACCGATCTTTCATTTGCTGGGGAGCTGACGACATGTTCGCCGTGGGACTCACAGGCGGCATCGGCAGCGGCAAGACGACTGTTGCCGACCTTTTCGCGAAGCACGGCATCGCCATCGTCGACACCGATGTCATCGCGCACCGAGTCACGGCGCCGGGCGGCGCCGCCATGCCGCTCATCGAGCAAGCGTTCGGCGCGCCGTTCGTCGCGCCCGACGGCTCGCTCGATCGCGCCAAGATGCGTGCACTCGTGTTTTCGGACAACGAGGCCAAAGCGAAGCTCGAGGCCATCATGCACCCGCTCATCCGCGCCGAAACCGAACGCGAACGCGAAGCGGCTAGCGGCCCCTACGTCGTCATCGTCGTACCTTTGCTCGTCGAATCGGGCGCGTGGAAGACGCGCGTCGATCGCGTCCTGGTCGTCGACTGCGGCATCGAGACGCAAATCGCACGCGTCATGCGACGCAACGCGTTTTCGCGAGAACAAGTGCTCGCGATCATCGCGCGGCAGGCGACCCGCGAAGCGCGGCTCGCGGCCGCGGACGATGTCGTCGTCAACGACGCGACGCCGGTCGAGCACTTGGCCTCGGAGGTACGGCGTTTGCATCGGCGTTACGTCGGGCTCGCCCGCGCGACATCGCGCTAAATGTGCACTCGCGTGAAAGCGTACCGAAAACCCAGTTGTCGAAACCGTCGGCTGAGTCACGCGTACACCTTCCGCAAACGCTCGGTTTCGTCAAAAAGCCGTAAAAAGTGCCCGATTCATCGATTGCGGGGGGCAATCCACAGCATTAGAATGTCCTGCAATCCCATCACCGACCACGCCAGGGGCGAGTGCGCTTGATTCTTTACGAGTATCCGTTCAACGAGCGAATTCGCACGCTGCTGCGCCTCGAAGATTTGTTCGAGCGCTTCACGTTCTTTTTGAATCAAGACGACGCGAGAGAGCATCACGTCGCGCTGACGACGCTGTTCGAAATCGCGGAAGTGACCGGCCGCGCCGATCTGAAGTCGGATCTGATGAAGGAGCTCGAGCGTCAGCGCCAAACGCTCGCGCCGTTCCGCGGCAATCCGGGCATCGAGCAAAATGCCTTGGAAGCCGTGCTCGGCGAAATCGAGCAAACGCTGGCGGGGCTGGCCCAAATGCAAGGCAAGACGGGGCAGCATCTCTCGGACAACGAGTGGCTCGCGAGCATTCGCAGCCGCGCGATCATCCCCGGCGGCACCTGCGAGTTCGACCTACCCTCGTACTATGCCTGGCAGCAATTGCATCCGGATCAACGCCGGCAGGACATCGCCAAGTGGATCACGCCGCTGCTGCCGCTGCGCGACGCCGCATCGATCGTGCTGAGGCTCGCTCGCGAATCGGGCCAGGCATCGAAAGTGATGGCCATGCAAGGCAGCTACCAGCAAATGCTGTCGGGCCGCACCTATCAGTTGATGCAAGTGCGGATTTCGCCCGAGCTGCGCGTGATTCCCGAGGCGAGCGCCAACAAGTACATGCTCTGGGTACGTTTCACGGTGCAAGACGGCGATCTGCGCCCGCGGGCCGTCGATGTCGACGTGCCGTTCCAATTAACGCTTTGCAGCCTGTGACACGATGTTCGGCACAGGCCGGCGCATGAACATTCGCCGCCGGCCAGGCGCCTCGCCCGAGCCGCCTGGGGCGGCTTCAAGACAATTGCTCGACAGTATGGTTACCGTTGTCAAATGCCCGACTTGCGGGAAAGACGTGCGCTGGACGCCCGAAAACCGCTTTCGCCCGTTCTGCTCGGAACGGTGCAAGCAGATCGACCTGGGCGCATGGGCCAATGAAAAGTATCGGATCGGCGGCACCGACGAGGAGCCGCCTTCTGACGAGGACAAGCACGGCGATCTGAATTGAGGGGCGAATTCCGGCGCGTAGCGTCTGATTCGTCGATGCACGCCACACTCACGCTAGTCTCGGTCGCCCCTGCCTCTGCGGCCGATCAGCGGCCCGTGCTTCGCTCGTCGGCAGCGAGCAATTCCAGCACGGGAATGGCCGCGGGCAGCAACGGCGCCACGTCGACAGGTAGCCGCTGCCAGCTGAAGGCTTGGCCTTCGCGGCCGTGCGGTTCGCCCGTCCACCCTGTCACCTTGCAGAAATACAACCGCACATAGGCGTGCGGATAGTCGTGCTCCAACGTATGCCATTGATGGCATGCCGTCACGACGATGCCAAGTTCCTCTTGCAATTCTCGCGCGAGCGCGGCCTCGACCGTTTCGCCCGGCTCGAGCTTACCGCCCGGAAATTCCCAATACCCTTCGTATGGCTTGCCCGCGGGCCGCTGCGCAAGCAGATAGCGGCCGTCCGGTTGAACGAGCACGCCCACCGCGACAGCCGTCACCGGACGTCCGGACGGCGAACGCTCGACTATCGTTGCATCATGCGGCGCGGTCATGCTTGCGCCCTTCGCCCCGACCAGTCGCGGGCGAACTGCCAAGCCACGCGGCCCGAGCGGGATCCGCGCTCCAGTGCCCACACTAGCGCGTCGCCGCGCGCGTTCGCGACGTCGTCGTCGCTGCAGCCGAAATGCCGCAGCCAGTGGCGGACGATCGACAAGTAGTCGTCCTGCTTGAACGGGTAAAAGCTCACCCACAGCCCGAAGCGTTCGGACAACGAGATTTTTTCCTCGACGACTTCGCCGGGGTGAATCTCGCCGTCGGACGTATGCTTGTACGATTCGTTGTCGCTCATGTACTCAGGCAACAAGTGGCGCCGGTTCGACGTTGCGTAGATCAGCACGTTGTCGGACTGCGCCGAGATCGATCCGTCGAGCGCCACCTTCAAGGCTTTGTAGCCCGATTCGCCTTCCTCGAACGACAGGTCGTCGCAAAAGACGATGAACCGCTCGGGCCGCCCCGCGATGAGTTCCGTAATGTCGCCGAGATCGTGCAGGTCGTCCTTGTCGACTTCGATCAGACGCAACCCGTCCCTCGCGTAGGCATTCAGGCAGGCCTTGATCAACGAGGACTTGCCCGTGCCTCGTGCGCCGGTGAGCAGCACGTTGTTCGCGGGCTGCTTGCCGACGAACTGGCGCGTATTTTGTTCGATCAAGCTCTTTTGGCGATCGATGTTCCGCAAGTCCGCCAAAGTAATGGACGACACCGCGGGCACCGGCTGCAGATAGCCGCGACCTTGGCGCTTGCGCCAGCGAAATGCCACGGAGGCCGACCAATCGATGCTGGGCGCCGCTGGAGGCAACATCGCCTCGAGACGGCCGAGCAGCGACTCGGCGCGGATCAAAAACTGTTCGAGTTTGTCCATGAGCGGTAGGGCGAGCGCCGCGCCGGGCAGCGCGATGAAAATTCGAGGTACGTGACCGCGCTGCCGCGCGGCCGAAGGTCAAGAACGGTAGTCGGCGTTGATCGAGACGTAGTCGTGCGATAGATCGCACGTCCAAATCGTGGCCTGCGCCGGCCCGCGGCCCAACAGCACGCGGATGAGGATCTCGCTTTCCTTCATCACGCGCTGACCATCCTCTTCGCGGTATTCCGGATGGCGACCGCCCGCCGTCGCGACATGGACATCGCCGAGGTAAAGATCGATCGTCGATACGTCGAGATCGTCGACGCCGGCATACCCGATCGCGGCCAAGATCCGGCCGAGATTCGGATCCGACGCATAGAACGCGGTCTTCACCAGCGGTGAATGGCCGATCGCGTAGGCGATCCGGCGGCACTCCGCTGCGCTCGCCCCGCCTTGGACCTGCACGGTCATGAACTTCGTCGCGCCTTCTCCGTCGCGCACGATCAACTGAGCGAGCGTTTGCGCGAGACGCACCACGGCATCGCGAAGCGCCGCATAGGCAGCGCCTTCGGTCGACGTGATCGCGGGCAGGCTCGACTTGCCCGTTGCCATCAGGATGAACGAGTCGTTCGTCGAAGTATCGCCGTCGATCGTGATGCAATTGAACGAGCGGTCGGCGACCTCCTTGACGAGCGTGTCCAGCACGCTCTGCTCGACGGCCGCGTCGAGCGCGAGAAAGCCCAGCATGGTGGCCATGTTCGGCTTGATCATGCCGGCGCCCTTGCTGATACCCGTCAGCGTGACCGTATGGCCCTCGATCGTCACCTGCGCGGACGCCGCTTTCGGCAACGTATCCGTGGTCATGATCGCCTGGGCGGCCTCATACCAGTGCGCGGCCGCGCGACTTTCGAGCGCGGCCGGCAGCCCTGCCTTGAGCCGATCGATCGGCAGCGGTTCGAGAATGACGCCGGTCGAAAACGGCAGAACCTGTTCCGGAGCAATGCCCGCCAAACGGGCGAGTTCGGCACACGTCTCGCGCGCGTGGGCGAGGCCCGGCTCGCCGGTCCCGGCGTTCGCGTTGCCCGTGTTCACGACGAGTGCGCGAATGCCCTTGCCGCCTTCACGCACTTGTGAAAGGTGTGCTCGGCAAACCGTGACCGGGGCCGCGCAAAAACGGTTCGACGTAAATACGCCGGAGACCGTCGCGCCCTCGTCGAGCGAGATGACGAGCACGTCCTTGCGGTTCGGCTTGCGAATGTTCGCCTCGGCATAGCCCAGCGCCACGCCGGCGACGGGATGAAGTTGCGAGGGATCGATCGAAGGGAAATTGACGGCCATGGTCGCGAATCCGTTTAAGCCAGCTTACCGTGACATTGCTTGTACTTCTTACCGCTGCCGCACGGGCAGGGGTCGTTGCGGCCGACCTTCGGCATGCCGCCCGCGGACGCCGAAACGACCGTGGCCGCATTGCCATGCGAGCCATGGCTCATTGCTTGGCCTACCATATCGGCGGTCGCTTCGGCCGCCGTCACCGCCGCCGGCGCCGCCGCAGCGGCGGCCTCGGCGAATTCGGCGTGACGGAATTCGACGTTTTCGAGGTGACTGCCTTGCTCCTCGTACTGTTCGGCCGCCTCTTCCAGTTGTTCCGGCGACTGAATCTGCACGTTCATGACGATGCGCGTCACTTCGGTCTTCACGATGTTGAGCAGCGCCTCGAACAATTCGAACGCCTCGCGCTTGTACTCTTGCTTCGGATTTTGCTGCGCGTAGCCGCGCAGGTGAATGCCCTGACGCAAGTGATCGAGCGCGGCGAGATGCTCGCGCCAGCACCGATCGAGCGTCTGCAGCATCACCGAACGCTCGAACGCGCTGAAGGATTCACGGCCCACGAGCGCGACCTTCGCTTCGTACGCTTCGTCCGCCGCGCCGAGCACGGCTTCGAGAATATCGTCGGAATCGAGCGACTGCGACTCGTTGATCATTTCCTGAACGGCGAGATCGAGTTGCCAATCCTTGCGCAGCGCTTCCTCGAGTTCCGGCGCGTTCCATTGCTCCTCGATGCTGCCGGCGGAGATGAATTCGTGCACGACGTCACTGATGACGGCGTGGCGCATCGCCGTGATCGTCTCGGTGATGTCTTGCGCTTCGAGCAAGTCGTTGCGCTGCTGGTAGATCACCTTGCGCTGATCGTTGGCGACGTCGTCGTATTCGAGCAGCTGCTTTCGGATATCGAAGTTGCGTGCCTCGACCTTGCGCTGAGCCGATTCGATCGATCGCGTGACGATGCCCGCTTCGATGGCCTCGCCCTCGGGCATGCGCAGGCGATCCATGATCGCGCGCACCCGGTCCCCGGCGAAGATACGCAGCAGCGGATCCTCCAGCGACAGGTAAAAGCGCGACGAGCCCGGATCGCCTTGGCGGCCCGCGCGGCCGCGCAGCTGATTGTCGATACGGCGCGATTCGTGGCGCTCGGTGCCGATGATATGCAACCCGCCGGCGGCCTTCACCTGATCGTGCAGCGTCTGCCATTCGTCATGCAGCGCTTGAATGCGGCGCGCCTTGTCTTCGGCCGAGACGGATTCGTCGAGTTCGAGCAGCGAAGCCTGCTTTTCGGCGTTGCCGCCGAGCACGATATCGGTGCCCCGGCCCGCCATGTTCGTTGCGATCGTGATGCGCTTGGGCCGCCCGGCCTCGGCGACGATCCCTGCTTCGCGCGCGTGCTGCTTCGCGTTGAGCACCTCGTGCGGCAGACCGGCCTGGGTCAGCAGATTCGAAAGCAGCTCAGAGCTTTCGATCGACGTCGTCCCGACGAGCACGGGCTGGCCGCGCTCGTAGCAATCGCGAATGTCGCGGATGACCGCGTCGTAACGCTCCTTCGCCGTCTTGTAGATCTGATCTTGCTTGTCGATCCGCTTCGGCGGGCGGTTCGTCGGAATGACGACCGTTTCGAGACCGTAGATCTCGTTGAATTCGTACGCTTCGGTATCCGCGGTGCCGGTCATGCCGGACAGCTTCGCGTACATCCGGAAGTAGTTCTGGAACGTGATCGAGGCGAGCGTTTGATTCTCGCTTTGAATCTTGGCATGCTCCTTCGCCTCGACGGCCTGATGCAGACCGTCGGACCAGCGTCGGCCCGCCATGAGGCGGCCCGTGAATTCGTCGACGATGACGACTTCGCCGTTTTGCACGACGTAGTGCTGATCGCGGAAAAACAGCGTGTGCGCGCGCAGCGCGGCATACACGTGGTGCATCAACGTGATGTTCTGCGGCGCATACAGGCTTTCGCCCTCGGCGATGAGGCCCCACTCGGCAAGCAGCCGCTCGGCCTTCTCGTGGCCCGATTCGGTCAGGAACACCTGGCGCGCCTTTTCGTCGAGCGTGTAATCGCCCGGCTTTTCGACGCCGGTGCCGTCCGCGCGCTCTTCGCCGATCTGCCGCTCGAGCAGCGGCGGCAGTGCGTTCATGCGGACGTAGAGTTCTGTGTGATCTTCGGCCTGGCCCGAGATGATGAGCGGCGTACGCGCTTCGTCGATGAGGATCGAATCGACTTCGTCGACGACGGCGAAGTTCAACGAACGCTGCACGCGCGCGCCGGTCTCGTAGACCATGTTGTCGCGCAGGTAATCGAAGCCGAATTCATTGTTCGTGCCGTATGTGATATCGGCCGAATACGCCTGCTGCTTCGACTCGTGATCCATCTGAGACAGATTGATGCCGACCGACAAGCCCAGGAAGTTATAGAGCCGCCCCATCCATTCGGCGTCGCGCTGGGCGAGGTAGTCGTTCACCGTCACGACGTGAACGCCGCGTCCCGACAACGCGTTCAGATAGGCCGCGAGCGTCGCGACGAGCGTCTTGCCCTCACCGGTGCGCATTTCGGCGATCTTGCCGTAGTGGAGCACCATCCCGCCGATCAGCTGGACGTCGAAGTGGCGCATCTTCAGCACACGGCGGCTCGCCTCGCGGCAAACGGCGAATGCCTCGGGCAGCAGCTTGTCGAGCGATTCCCCGCTAGCTACGCGCTGGCGGAATTCGTCCGTTTTCGCGCGCAGCTGGTCGTCCGTCAATTGCTCGATTTGCGGCTCGAGCGCATTGATCACCGCGACGGTCTTTTGATACTGCTTGACGAGACGCTGATTGCGGCTGCCAAAGATCTTTTGTAGAAAACCGGTGGTCATCGGGTCGAGTATGCGTCGCGGCTTCGGTCGGGCGCCCGTGCGGCTTGTTCGGCCACGGCGGATGCCCGGGTTCGGAGGGCCTCGGCGGCTTATTCCATGTGTGAATTCGAATCGCGCATTTTAGCACGCGAGCCTTAAAGTCCCGTGTCGGCAGCCTGGCCGCGCAGCCCCCCGGCGGCAGCCGCAACGCCGCACGCCGGGTACGCCGGGTACAATCGCGCCATGAGCCGCTTTTCGTCTTTTTCGAAGTTCGCCGCCCCGCGCCGGCCCCAAGCCGTGTCGGAGGTGCTGGGCCGTACCGACGCTTTCGCCGCCCTTCGGGCCGGCGTCGAGCAGATCGCCGCGCTCGAGGGCGATCTGGCGCAGCTTCTGCCCGGATATCTGGCGACGAACGTCGAGCCGGGCTTCATCAAGGACGGCACGCTCACGCTGTTCGCGGCGCATAGCGCGCTCGCGGCCCGGCTGCGGCATTTGGAGCCTCGTCTGCTCTCGGAGCTGCAGCAGCGCGGCTGGGCGGTCCGAACGCTAGCGATCAAGGTACGGCCGCGCGCGCTCGAGGAGCCGCCAGCGCCGAAGCAAGCTCGCATGACGCCGACGGGCGCCGCGGCGCTGCAGGCGCTGAGCCGCGCACTCTCCCCCTCTCCGCTTCAAGCGGCCTTGGCGCGGATGGCGGCACGGCATGGAAAACCGGTCGACGAAAAAGAATGAGCGGCCCGAAGGCCGCTCACAGTAAATAGTCGCCGACCGCGCCCAAGCGATAGGCGCACGCGATGGGGTCGGTCAAGCGAAAGCCGTCTGCGCGTCGTAGCCGAAACCGCGCGGCGCGTGCTCGATCTCATCGAACGTCACCACGTCGTAGGCGTCCTCGTGCGCGAGCAACTCGCGCAACAGCCCATTGTTCAGACCATGCCCCGACTTGTATGCCGTGTACGAGGCGAGCAGCGGGTGCCCGACCACGTAGAGATCGCCGATCGCATCGAGCATCTTGTGCTTCACGAATTCGTCGTCGTAGCGCAGGCCATCGTTGTTCAGAATACGGTATTCGTCGAGAACGATCGCGTTGTCCATGCTGCCGCCGCGCGCCAATCCCAGCTCGCGCATCATTTCGACTTCATGCGCGAAACCGAACGTGCGCGCGCGCGCGATTTCCCGCACGTAGGACGTCGTCGCAAAATCGACTTCCAGCGCCTGACCGGTCTTGTCGACGGCCGGGTGGCTGAAATCGATCGTGAATTTCAGTTTGAAACCGAAATACGGATCGAGGCGGGCGAATTTATCGCCGTCACGCACTTCCACCGGTTTCTTCACTTTGATGAATTTCTTGAGCGCGTTTTGCTCTTCGATGCCGGCCGATTGCATCAGGAACACGAACGATGCCGCGCTGCCGTCCATGATCGGGATTTCCTCTGCCGTCACGTCGACGTACAAATTATCGATCCCCAGTCCGGCGCACGCCGACATCAGGTGTTCCACCGTCGACACCCGTGCGCCATCCTTCTGCAGCACGGAAGCAAGCCGCGTGTCGCCGATCGAGAGCGCCGAAGCCGGAATGTCCACGGGCGTCGCCAAATCGACGCGCGAAAACACGATGCCGGTATTCGCGGCAGCGGGGCGCAGCGTCAGTTCGACCTTGCGCCCGGAGTGCAAGCCGATACCGACGGTCTTAACGATCGATTTGATGGTGCGTTGCTTCAACATGGTTCCGTTCGATTGCTTTTCTCAATCGGCCTTTTTAGTTCATAGCTGACATTATACTCCATCCGACGAAACCGGTCGTTTCAGCGGACGTATCAATCTGTTTCCTCCAATTACCGCAAACGATGAGGCGAGGCCGGCGGCTTGGAACGGAGGCATTCCAAGCCGCCGGCCGTAACGGACGGTCACAAAACACACCGGCGTCCACGTTGCCGACACGCAACGGCGATTCGCTCGATTGCTCGCGCACAGCCATCGCGCAACAGCCCACCCGCAAGCGACGCATATTGCTTGCCTGGTTTTCGAGCGTCGCCTTCCCCCGCGGCATCTTGCCCGCGATGCCCCGGAGATCGTTTGCCAGCGCGCCGCCGCGTTCGAAAATCAGTGCCGACACGCAGTTGCCGATCGGCCCGATCGAACGCCGCGCGTGGCGCTTATCGGCTCGCTCGCTGCCAAATTCGCCTGTCGCAGACCAACACGATCGCGTGCACGCGTCCTGCTGCCCTCGCGCGCGCCGCGCCGCCCGATCTGGGACGCGCCGACAGCCGATCCACGCGCCCGACCTGCGCGCCGCGGGAACCGGCTGCGACCGCTCGTCCGACAGAACGAAGCCGTCTGACGCCGTTGCCGTTCATGTTGCCGTCCTTCGTCGGCGCGGCGCGGTGAGGCTCGTGCACGCGCGCGACGAAATTCACCGCACTCAGTCGGCCTGCTTGCGCAGGAACGCCGGAATGTCGTACGTGTCGACGCCCTTTTCCTGCAGCGCCTGAACGTGCGACGCAGCCGTTTCGCGCGAGTTGCGCCACACGGCCGGGGTGTCGAACGCGCCGTAATCGGCCGTGTTCGCTTGCGACGCCGGCGCATAGCCGTGCTGCATCACCGGCTGGTTGTCCGTGCCCGTTCGCAGCAGCGTCATCGGCGCCGGCTGCTGCTTCTTCGCCACGCCGGCAGCGGTGCGGCCCAGGCCCGTTGCGACGACCGTCACGCGCAGCGCGTCGCCCATCGCATCGTCGTACACCGCGCCGAAGATCACCGTAGCGTCTTCCGCCGCGTAGCTCTTGATCGTGTTCATCACTTCGCGCGTTTCCGACAACCGCAGCGAACGGCTCGACGTGATGTTCACGAGCACGCCGCGCGCACCCGACAAATCGACGCCTTCCAGCAGCGGGCTCGCCACGGCTTGCTCGGCCGCGAGGCGGGCGCGATCGACGCCGGCCACGGTGGCCGTGCCCATCATCGCCTTGCCCTGCTCGCCCATCACCGTCTTCACGTCTTCGAAGTCGACGTTCACCAGACCGTCGACGTTGATGATTTCGGCGATGCCTGCAACCGCGTTGTTGAGCACATCGTCCGCGCACTGGAAGCACTTATCCATCTCGGCGTCATCGCCCATCACCTCGAACAGCTTGTCGTTCAGGACGACGATCAGCGAGTCGACGTGATCCTCCAGTTGCTGCGAACCGGCCTCTGCCACGCGCATGCGCTTGCCGCCTTCGAATTCGAACGGCTTGCTCACGACACCCACGGTCAGAATGCCCATCTCCTTGGCGATTTGCGCGACCACCGGCGCCGCGCCCGTGCCCGTGCCGCCGCCCATGCCGGCCGTGATGAAGACCATGTGCGCGCCACGCAATGCATCGGCGATCCGCTCGCGCGCTTCTTCGGCCGCCGCACGTCCCATCTCGGGCTTCGCGCCCGCGCCGAGCCCGGTGCTTCCGAGCTGAATGACGTTCGGCGCGCGCGAACGCGAGAGCGCCTGCGCATCGGTGTTCATGACGACGAAATCGACGCCCTGCACCCCTTTGCTGATCATGTGCGCGACGGCATTGCCGCCCGCACCGCCAACGCCCACCACCTTGATGATGGTGCCGTTGGTTTCCGTTTCCAACATCTGGAATTCCATATTGCCTCCGCAAAGAAAAAAATCCCGCTCATCGGCGTTATTCGGCGAAGGGCCGGGCAACCCTTCGTCGCGCGCAAGCCGCCGACACCCGCGCTTTCACCGCCTGCCGAATGCGCATCTCATCGACGCGCGCCCCGGCTTACTCAAAATCAAAAATTGCCTAAGAACCAGTCTTTCATACGCGAGAAGACCTGCCCCATCGAACCTGCCTGCACAGCGACTTTGCGGCCGCGCATGCGCTGCGACGATCCTTCGACGAGCAGCCCCATCGCCGTCGAATAGCGCGGATTGCGCACGACATCGGCTAGGCCCCCCGCGTATTCCGGCACGCCGATGCGCACCGGCTTCAAGAAAATGTCTTCGCCGAGTTCGACCATGCCCGGCATCATCGAAGCACCGCCCGTCAGAACGATGCCGGAACTCAAGAGTTCCTCATAACCTGATTCGCGTACGACTTGATGCACCAGTGAGAACAGCTCCTCCACGCGCGGCTCGATGACGGCCGCGAGTGCTTGGCGCGACAGCGTGCGCGGTCCGCGCTCGCCAAGGCCCGGCACTTCGATCATTTCGTCGGGATCGGCGAGCGCCTGTTTCGCGATGCCGTAGCTCACCTTGATATCCTCGGCGTCCGGTGTGGGCGTGCGCAGCGCCATGGCGATGTCGCTCGTGATCTGATCGCCCGCGATCGGAATCACGGCCGTGTGACGAATCGCGCCCTCGCTGAAAATCGCGATGTCCGTCGTCCCGCCGCCGATGTCGACCAGCACGACGCCCAGTTCCTTCTCGTCCTCGGTGAGCACCGCAAGCGACGACGCCAGCGGCTGGAGGATCAAGTCGTTCACTTCCAATCCGCAGCGGCGTACGCACTTGACGATGTTTTGCGCGGCCGACACGGCGCCCGTCACGATGTGCACCTTCACCTCGAGACGGATGCCGCTCATGCCGATCGGCTCGCGAACATCCTCCTGCCCGTCGATGATGAATTCCTGCGTGAGGATATGCAGCACCTGCTGATCGGTCGGGATGTTGATCGCCTTCGCTGTCTCGATCACGCGCGCGACGTCGGCCTGCGTCACTTCCTTGTCCTTGATGGCGACCATCCCGCTCGAATTGAAGCTGCGGATGTGGCTGCCGGCGATCCCCGTAAATACGTTGGTGATCTTGCAGTCGGCCATCAGTTCGGCTTCTTCGAGCGCCCGCTGAATGGACTGCACCGTGGCCTCGATGTTGACCACGACGCCTTTTTTCAGACCCTTCGATTCGCTTTGCCCGAGCCCGATCACCTCGTAGTGGCCCTCGCCGCGCAACTCGGCGACGACCGCCACGACCTTGGCCGTGCCGATGTCCAGAGCAACCAGCAGATCCTTGTAGTCTTTACTCATAGCGTGCTCATTGCGTGTGTTGTCTTGTTACTTCGCCGCGGGTTTGCCCGCGGTCGCGTTACCGATGAAGCGCATCCCCGCCGCGCGAATCGCGAAGCCGTTCGGATAGCGCAAATCGGCGTATTCGATGTCGTCGCCCCAGCGCGCCGTCACCGCCTTCCATGCCGCCGTCAGCCGCTGGCTGCGCTCGGCGAGCGTTTGTGGATTGCGTTCGCGGCCGTATTCGATCTGTGTGCCGTTCGACAGTTTCACCGTCCACGCGTAGCGCGGCGACAGCGTGACTTCTTCCGGCGCCGCGCCCAGCGGCGCAAGCCATTTCCTGAAATCGAAGTAGCGTGCGACGACTTCCTTCTCCGTCCCATTCGGCCCGTCGAAGGCGGGGAGGTCTTCGTCGAGCTCGCCCTGATTCGCCGTGAAAAGTTCTCCATCGACGCTCACGAGCTGGTCGCTGCCCCAAGTGCCGAGCGGCCGGTATTCCTCGAGCGTGACGGCGAGCGCATTCGGCCACACCCGGCGCACGCTCGCGCGCCGCACCCATGGCATTTGCTCGAACGCCTGCCGCGCGCTGTCCAGATCGACCGTGAAGAAGTTGCCCTTCAAGTGGCCGACGACGCTCGCGCGCACGGTGGGTGCGTTGATGTGCTCGGTATCGCCGCCGATCGCGATCGCGCGCAAGGCGAACGCCGGACGCTGCGTCAACCAGTACCCGCCCGCAGCCAACAACGCGAGCGCCAACAGCGCGTAAAGCGCGTTGGCGGCAAGGTTCAGTTGGCGTACGTTGTTCCACATGGCGTGTCGTCAATCCGTAAGCGTCAGCGCCAGCACGCCGACGACGAGTTCCCGATAAGCGATGCCCACCGCGCGCGCAGCCTTGGGCGGCAGCGAGTGATCGGTCATGCCGGGCGCGGTGTTCACCTCGAGGAAGTAGGCATTGCCGTTCGCATCCAACATGAAATCGGCCCGCCCCCAGTCGGTGCAGCCGAGCACGTCGAACGCACGGCGCGAGAGCGCCTTCAGCCGCGCTTCTTCATCGGCCGGCAAGCCGCACGGAATCAGGTACTCGGTGTCTTCGGCGATGTATTTCGCGTGGTAGTCGTAGAACTCGCCCTTCGGCACGATGCGGATGATCGGCAAGTCCAGCTCGCCCGCGATGCAAGCCGTGTACTCGCCCCCGCCCTCGATGCTCTTTTCGACGATGACGATCTTGTCGAATTTGGCGGCTTCTTCGAGTGCGGCCGGCAGTGCGTCGGCGCTCTTGACCTTGATGACGGCCACGCTCGAGCCTTCGCTCGCCGGCTTCACGAACAACGGCAGACCGAGTTTCGCGACGATTTCTCCCGAACGTGCGACGTAGTCGTCGCCGCGCAGCACGGCTTCGAACGGCGGCGTCGGCACGCCGAGCTGCTGCCAGACGAGCTTCGAGCGGAATTTGTCGAGACCGAGCGCCGAGCCGAGCACACCGCTGCCCGTATAGCGAATGCCGTAGAAATCGAGCGCGCCTTGAATCTGGCCGTTCTCGCCATAGCCGCCGTGCAGCGCGTTGAATGCGCGCACGAAGCCTTCGTCCTTAAGCGCGGAAAGCGGCCGCTCGGCCGGATCGAAGGCGTGCGCGTCGACGCCGGCGTCGCGAAGCGCCTTCAACACCAACGCGCCCGACTTGAGCGACACCTCGCGTTCGGCCGATTCTCCGCCGAGCAGGACGGCGACCTTGCCGAAGCGTTTCGGATCGATTTCAGCGCTCATTTCAGGCTCCCGACGACGTGCTGCCGAGGCAGACTCGCCTCTTCTCGAAGGGCGGCGAACGCTAGCGAACGTTGCGTGTGTTTCATCTCATACCTTCAATTCTTGAGCGAGGCGACCCGGCACCGCGCCGATCGAGCCCGCACCCATCGTGATCACCACGTCGCCGTCGCGCACGAGCGCCGACAACGCCTGCGGCACTTCGTCGACCGTCTCGACGAACGCGGGGTCCACCTTGCCTGCGGCGCGGATGGCCCGCGCGAGCGCCTGACCGTTGGCCGCAACGATCGGCGCTTCGCCGGCCGCGTAGATCTCCGTCAACACGAGCGCGTCGACGCTCGACAGCACGCCGACGAAATCTTCGAAGCAGTCGCGCGTGCGCGTATAGCGATGCGGCTGGAACGCGAGCACCAAGCGCTTGCCCGGAAAAGCGCCGCGTGCGGCGGCGATCGTCGCCGCCATTTCGACCGGATGGTGGCCGTAGTCGTCGATCAGCGTGTAGGCGCCGCCGCTCGCCACGCGCATCTCGCCGTAGCGCTGGAAGCGCCGGCCTACGCCCGTGAACTCCGCCAGCGCGCGCTGGATGTCGGCATCGGCGATCTCGAGTTCGGTCGCGATCGCGATCGCCGCCAGCGCGTTCTGGACGTTATGCGTGCCCGGCATGTTCAGCACGATGTCGATCGGCGTCGCGCCCTCGCGCAACGCCGTGAAATGCATCTTCCCCTCGCGCGCGAACACATTGACGGCCCGCACCTGGGCATCGGGGGCGAAACCGTAGCGAATCACGGGCTTCGAGACGAACGGCAAGATTTCGCGCACGTTTGCGCAATCGACGCAAAGCACGGCGATGCCGTAAAACGGCAGGCGGTGCGTGAACTCGATGAACGCCTGCTTCAGGCGCGCGAAGTCGTGCCCGTAGGTGTCCATGTGATCTTCGTCGATGTTCGTGACGACTTCGATCACGGGCAGCAAATTCAGGAACGAGGCATCCGATTCGTCGGCTTCCGCAACGATGAAATCGCCGGTTCCCAGGCGCGCGTTGGCCCCCGCGCTCGTCAGACGTCCGCCGATGACGAAGGTCGGATCGAGGCCGCCGGCCGCGAGCACGCTCGCGACGAGGCTCGTCGTCGTGGTCTTGCCGTGCGTGCCTGCGATCGCGATGCCCTGCTTCAAGCGCATGAGCTCGGCCAGCATCACCGCGCGCGGCACGATCGGTACGCGCTTGCGGCGTGCGGCCAGCACTTCCGGATTGTCGCTGCGTACGGCCGTCGAGACGACGACGGCATCGGCGCCTTCGATATTGGCCACATCGTGCCCGATCGAAATGTGCGCGCCGAGCGAGGCAAGCCGATCGGTCGACGCGCTACGCGAGAGGTCGGACCCGCTCACGCGGTAACCGAGCGTGACGAGCACCTCGGCGATGCCGCTCATGCCGGCGCCGCCGACGCCGACGAAGTGAACGTGTTTCACGATATGTTTCATTGCTTTCCTTCCGGGCGCGCGAGCGCCACGGCCGCGCATACTTGCGCGACGCGATCGGTGGCTTCTGGCTTGGCGAGCAGCCGCGCTCGCTCGGCCATGTCGGCGAGCGTTTCGCGCGTCTGCGTGCGCAGCCAGTCAGCGAGGTTTTCGGGCGACAAGTCGCGCTGCTGCACGAGGACGGCGGCATTCTGCGCAGCCAAGAACTCGGCGTTGGTGGTTTGGTGATCGTCGACGGCGTAGGGGAACGGCACGAATAGCGCAGCGACGCCGACTGCCGCCACTTCGGCCACCGTCATCGCCCCCGAGCGGCAGATCACGAGATCGGCTTCGCCATAGGCCGCCGCCATGTCGTCGATGAAAGGCACGAGCCGCAGCGCTTCGCCCGGCTCGAACCCTGCTTGAGCGTAATTCGCGCGCAGCGCTTCGACGTGCTTCGCACCCGCCTGGTGTATGACGTGCGGTCGCTCGTTCGGCGCAAGCAGCGCGAGTGCGCGCGGCACGCATTCGTTCAGCGCCGCGGCGCCCAAGCTGCCGCCGACGACGAGCACGCGCAGCGCTCCCGTGCGGCTCGAATAGCGCACCTTCGGCTCGGCCGCGTGGCAGATTTCGTCGCGCAGCGGGTTGCCGGTCCATTCGGCGCCCGGCAAGGTGTCGGGAAACGCGACCAGCACGCGCCGCGCAAGCTTGGCGAGCACTTTGTTCGCCAATCCCGCAATGGAATTTTGTTCGTGCAGCACGAGCGGGCGCCCGCTCAGCGCCGTCACGACGCCGGCCGGAAACGTGATGTAGCCGCCCATCCCCAACACCACGTCCGGCTTTACGCGCCGCAGCACGCGCAGGCTTTCTAGGCACGCGCGCAGCAAATTGAGAGGAAGCATGAGCTTCGTCTTCAGTCCTTTTCCGCGCAGCCCCCCGAAGCGGACGAACTCGATCGGCACGCCGTGCTTCGGCACGAGCGACGCCTCCATGCCGGACGGATTGCCGAGCCACACGACGCGCCAGCCCCATGCGCGCATGCGATGCGCGACCGCGAGCCCCGGAAAGACATGCCCTCCGGTGCCCCCAGCCATGACCATCAGCGTGCGCTGAGGGGTCGAGCTCATATCTTCCCTCCCCGCATCAACACGCGATTCTCGTAGTCCACGCGCATCAGCACGGCGAGTGCGACGCAGTTGAGCACGATGCCCGAGCCGCCATAGCTGACGAGCGGCAGCGTCAAGCCCTTCGTCGGCAGCAGGCCGAGGTTCACGCCCATGTTGATGAAGGTTTGCGCGCCGAACCACAGGCCGATGCCTTTGGCCATCAAACCCGCGAACGTCCGATCGAGCGCAAGCGCCTGGCGGCCGATTTCGAACGAGCGGCGCACGATCCAGTAGAACAACAAGATGACGATGAGCACGCCCACGAAACCGAATTCCTCGCCGATGACGGCAAGGATGAAGTCGGTATGGGCCTCGGGCAGGTAATTGAGCTTTTCGACGCTGCCCCCAAGCCCCACGCCAAACCACTCGCCGCGCCCGAAAGCGATCAGAGAGTGGGTGAGCTGGTATGCCTTGCCCTGCGCGTAGCGATCGTCCCACGGGTCCAGATAGGCGAAAATGCGCTCGCGCCGCCAGGGCGACGCCCAGACGAGCAGCGTGAACGTGCCGACGGCCGTCGCAACGAGGCCGCCGAACAGCTTGCCGTTGACGCCGCCCAGAAAGAGCACGCCCATCGCGATTGCCGCGACGACCATGAACGCGCCCATATCGGGCTCCAGCAGCAGCAGCGCCCCGACGACGCCGACCGCGAACCCCATCGGCAAAAACCCCTTGCCGAAGCTATGCATGTGCTCCTGCTTGCGCACGGTGTAGTTCGCCACGTAGATCGTGACGGCGAGCTTCATGACTTCCGACGGCTGCATGTTCAAGAGACCGAGCGGGATCCAGCGGCGCGCGCCGTTCACTCCCTTGCCGATATGAGGAATCAGCACGATCACGAGGGCCGCGAGGGCGAGCAGGAAGAGCTTGGGCGCGTACTTGTCCCAAACGGAGATGGGAATCTTGAACGTGATGGTGGCCGCCACCATCGCGACGGCGAGCGAAATCACGTGGCGCAGCAGGAACGCATACGTGTGGTACGCCGCGTATTTCGGCGAATCCGGCATGGCGATCGACGCCGAATAGACCATGACGACACCGAGCCCAAGCAACGCGATGACGGCCCAAAGCAGCGAGTGATCGTAGTCGAGCATGCGCGAGCGCGTAGGGCGCAGGCCGCTAACGGCGCTTGCGAGCCCACCCGCGCCGGCGTTTTTCGGCGCCTTGCGGCCTGCCGCCGCTTCGCGTTGCGGCATCAGTCGGGAGCCCAGACGGTCGGTCCAACTCATAGCATCGTCCCCTTCTCGGCCGCGATGTCTTCGACGGCGCTCCGGAACACGGCCGCGCGATGCGCGTAGTTGTCGAACATGTCGAGGCTGGCGCAGGCCGGCGAGAGCAACACGGCGTCGCCCGGCTGGGCGAGCGCGGAGGCGGCGCGCGTCGCCGCTTCAAGTGTCGGATGATCGATGAGCGGCACGCCGGTCTCGGCGAGCGCCTCGCGGATCAGCGGCGCGTCGCGTCCGATCAGCATGACGGCGCGGCACCAGCGCCCCGCGGGCCGCGCAAGCGGCGAAAAATCCTGTCCCTTGCCGTCGCCGCCCGCTATCAGCACGACGCGCTGAGCAAGCCCGTCGAGCGCCGCGACTGTTGCGCCGACGTTCGTCCCTTTGCTGTCGTCGACATAGTCGATGCCGTCGATCGATGCGATGAGCTCGACGCGATGCGGCTCGCCGCGATAGTCGCGCAAGCCGTGCAGCAACGGCGCCGCCGGCAACCCGATCGCACGCGCGAGCGCGAAGGCCGCGAGTGCATTGGCTGCGTTGTGCAGGCCGCGGATGCGCAGTGCATCGGCGGGCATCAGGCGAGTCAGCGCCAGCTCGACCGGCGCGGCCGCTTCTTGCCGGCGACGGCGCGGGCTGCTCGTTTCATCGGACGGCTCACGCTCGCGAGCCTGGACGAGCCAGTTGATGCCGTTTTCGCGGGCAAGCCCGTAATCGCCCAGCCGCGTCGGCTCGTTCATGCCGAAGGTCACGTAGGCCGGCGACGCTTCTCCGGGCGCATCGCCTTTCGGCGCGAGGGCCATCGTGCGCGCGTCGTCGCGATTGAGCACGCGCACCGTGCCCGGTCCGAAAATTCGCCCTTTCGCCGCGGCGTATGCGTCGAGGCCGCCGTGCCAGTCGAGGTGATCTTGCGTGATGTTGAGCACAGTCGCGGCGTCGGGCGCAAACGTGCGCGCCGTTTCCAGCTGGAAGCTCGAGAGTTCGAGCACCCAGATGTCGGGCAGCGCCGTGGCGTCGATCGCGTCCATGAGCCGATCGAGCATCGTGGGACTGATGTTGCCCGCGACGGCGACATTCTTGCCAGCGCGCTCGCACAGTTGGCCCGTCATGCTCGTCGTCGTGGTCTTGCCGTTGGTGCCCGTGATCGCGATCACCTTCGGTGCGTAGCCGCTCTCTCCGAGATGCGCGAGCGCCTGCGCGAAGAATTCGACCTCTCCCCAAACGGGAATACCTCGTTCTTGGGCGCTCGCGATCAGCGGCACGAGGTCTTGCGCGAGCGGCGAAAGGCCCGGGCTCAGCGCAACGAGTTCGATGCCGCGCTCGAGCAGCGCCGGCGAGAAGGCGCCGCCGACGAACTCGGCGTCGATGCCGTGCGCGGCCACCGCGGGCAGGTTCGGCGGCGCCTCGCGTGTGTCGGCGATGCGCAAGCGGCACCCCTGGCGCGCGCACCAGCGCGCCATCGCAAGGCCCGATTCACCGAGCCCCAGCACGAGCACCATCGGCTTTTGCCGATCCACGAACGTCTCGCCGAACATCGCTTGCTTTCCCTTATTCCCTTGTGTTTGCCTTGCGCATCAGCGCAACTTCAACGTCGACAGCCCGAACAGGCAGAGCATCAACGTAATGATCCAAAAGCGCACGACAACCTGAGTTTCCTTCCAGCCGGAAAGCTCGAAATGATGGTGCAGCGGGGCCATCTTGAAGATTCGCCGCCCTTCGCCGTAGCGCCGCTTGGTGTACTTGAACCAGACGACCTGCAACATGACCGAAAGCGTTTCGGCCACGAAAATCCCACCCATGATGAACAGCACGATCTCTTGCCGGACGATGACGGCGATCGTGCCCAGGGCTCCACCGAGCGCCAGCGCGCCGACATCGCCCATGAACACCTGCGCCGGGTGCGTGTTGTACCAGAGGAACGCGAGTCCCGCCCCACCCATGGCCGAGCAGAAAATCAGCAACTCGCCCGCCCCCGGAATATGCGGGAACAGCAGATACTTCGAATACACCGAGCTGCCCATGACATAGGCGAACACACCGAGCGACGCGCCCACGAGCACGACGGGCATGATCACGAGACCGTCGAGACCGTCGGTCAAGTTCACGGCATTGCTCGCCCCGACGATGACCAAGTAGGTCAGCGCGATGAAGCCCCACACGCCCAGCGGATAGCTGATCGACTTCAAGAACGGCAGCATCAAGTCGGCACGCGCCGGCAGCCCCATCGACAGGCCGCTGCGCACCCACGCCATGAACAAGTCGAAGACACGCACGTTGCTCGCCTCCGACACGCTGAAGGCCAGGTACACCGCCGCGAAAAGGCCGATGACCGACTGCCAAAAATACTTTTCTCGCGACGACATGCCGCGCGGATCTTTGTAGACCACCTTGCGGTAATCGTCGACCCAACCGATCACGCCGAAGCCGAACGTCACGAGCATCACGATCCAAATGAAGCGATTCGTCAGATCGGCCCAAAGCAGCGTCGACACGGCGATGCCGATGAGGATCAGCACGCCGCCCATCGTAGGCGTGCCCGATTTGACGAGGTGCGTCTTCGGCCCGTCGGTGCGCACGGCTTGGCCGACCTTCATCTGGGTCAGCTTGCGAATCACCCACGGCCCGCAGACGAGCCCGATCACGAGCGCGGTGATGGTGGCCATCACCGCGCGAAACGTCAGATAGCTGAATACACGCAAAAAGCTTGCGTCGTTCTGCAGCCATTGCGCCAGCACCAGCAGCATGCTCGTCCTTCTCTTTCAATGCGTGTCGGGCGAGCCGCCCGGCACGTGGGGTGGTTGCGAAACGGTCAACGCGTCGACGACGCGCTCCATTCGCATGAAACGCGAGCCCTTCACGAGCAGCGTCGCGCTCGATCCGTAGCTCGCTTGCAGCAGATGCGCGACCAGCGTCGAGACATCGTCGAAATGGCGCGCGGCGTTCGCGCCTTCATCGGCCCCGGCAGCCGCGAATGCATCGAATGCCGCGCACGAGTCCTGCGTCGCATCGCCGAGCGCAAGCAGCACGTCGATCCCACGTTCGCGCGCGTAAGCGCCGACTTCGCGATGGAATGGCGGACCGTTATCGCCCACCTCGCCCATGTCGCCCATCACGAGGACGCGCGGGGCGCCGCAGGCGGCAAGCACGTCGATCGCCGCCCGCATCGAATCCGGATTCGCGTTGTACGTGTCGTCGATGACGGTCGCGCCGGCGAGCCGGCCGACGGCCGCTCGCTTCGTTTGCAACCGCCCTTTCACCGGAGAGAACGCTTCCAAACCGCGCACGATCGCATCGAGCGGCACGTTCGCGGCGATCGCCGCGGCCGTTGCGGCCAGCGCATTGCGGGCGTTGTGTTCGCCGAGCACTTGCAGCGTCGCTTCGAATTCGCCCGCGCTCGTGCGAGCGCGCAAACGGTTGCCTTCGAGCGCGCCGGTCACGGCAGCGCTCATCGTCGTGCCCGCGAGCGAAGCGTCTTCGAGTGCGAAATCGACGATGCGGTTCCCTGTCGCCGCCGTGCGCCAGATGCCGGCGAACGGGTCGTCCGCGGGAAACACCGCGACGCCGTCGGCAGCCAGCGCATGAATCACGCTCGCATGCTCCAGCGCGACCGCTTCGACGGTCGCCATGAATTCCTGATGCTCGCGCTGGGCGTTGTTGACGAGCGCGATCGTCGGCGACGCGATCTTCGCGAGAACGTCCGTTTCGCCCGGATGGTTCATCCCGAGTTCGACGACGGCGAGCCGATGCGTTTCGTTCAAGCGCAGCAGTGTCAGCGGCAGTCCGACGTCGTTGTTGAAGTTGCCGGCCGTCGAGAGGCTCGCCGATTCACCGACGGCTTGCGCGAAAATCGTCGCGATCATCTCCTTGACCGTCGTTTTCCCATTGCTGCCCGTGACGGCGACGACCGGGATCTCGAAACGGCGACGCCACCCCCGGGCGAGCGCGCCGAGCCCCTCTCGCGTGTCGCGGACGACGAGCGCGGGCACGGCCCAATCGTCAGGCAACCGGCTGGCCATCACGGCGCTTACGCCGCGAGCGGCGACATCGGCAAGGAAGTCGTGCGCATCGAAACGATCGCCCTTGAGCGCGACGAACAAGTCGCCCGGGCCCGCTGTGCGGCTGTCGGTGCTGATGCGCTCGAATGTGACGGCGGGCTCGCCGCGCACGGCGGCGCCGGCAATCGTGTCAGCGGCTTGGGCGAGCGAGAGCAGCGTCATTGCTCGCCTCCACGCGGGTGCGTCGCCCGTGCGGCTAGCGCGAGCCGAGCGTGATCTTGATCCGAGAACTCGCGCTTTTTACCCATGATTTCCTGTGTGGCCTCGTGGCCTTTGCCGGCCAGCACGACGACGTCTTCGCGCGCCGCGCCGCGCACCGCCTGCAAAATCGCATTCGCGCGATCCTCAATGCGGCGCGCCTTCTCGGGGCGCGTCATGCCCGCGGCGATTTGGTCGATGATCGCGCGCGGCGCTTCGCTGCGCGGGTTATCGCTCGTGACGACGACGGCGTCGGCCAGCCGCTCGGCGATCTCGCCCATGAGCGGGCGCTTGGTCGCATCGCGATCGCCGCCGCACCCGAACATGCAGACGAGCTGGCCGCCGCGCGCCTGAGCGATCGGGCGCAGCGCCGACAGGGTCTTCTCGAGCGCATCGGGCGTGTGGGCGTAGTCGACGACGACGAGGGGCTCGTCGCTCGCCAAACGCCCCCCGAGCCGCTGCATCCGGCCGTTGACCGGCTCGAGCTTCGCGAGCTGCGCGAGCGCATCGGTCAGTGGGACATCGGCCGCGAGCAGCGCGCCGAGCACCCCGAGCAGGTTGCTGACATTGAATTCGCCGAGCGTGCCGACTTCGACGTCGACGACGCCCCAGTCCGAGGACAAGTGGAACGCAGTCCCCGTCGCCGTCGCCCGCACGTTCGTCGCGACAAGCGCCGCATGGGCGCTCGGCGCACTGCCGGCGGCGCCGATACCGTAGGCGATCGTCGGCAGACGCGGCTGCGTGCGCGCGATCAGCCGCCGGCCGGCCGCGTCGTCTCGGTTGATGACAGCCGCTTTGAGCGTCGGCCAATCGAACAGCTTGGCTTTAGCGGCCTCGTATGCCTCGAATGTCCGGTGATAGTCCAGGTGATCTTGGGTGAGATTCGTAAAGACGGCGATATCGAACGCCGTACCGTTCACGCGTCCTTGATGCAGCGCGTGAGACGAAACCTCCATTGCGACGGCGCGTGCGCCGGCGTTCGCCATCTGCGCAAGCGAGCGCTGGGTTTGGGGCGCGTCGGGCGTCGTGAAGCCCGTGTGAACCAGATGGCCCCACATTCCCGTGCCGAGCGTGCCGATCACCGCGCACGGCTGTCCAAGCCCCGTCAGCGCCGCGGCCAACCATTGCGAGCAGGACGTCTTCCCGTTCGTGCCCGTCACGCCGATCGTGCACATCGTTTCGCTCGGATTGCCGTACCAGCCGCTCGCGATTTCGCCCGCAAGCCGATCGAGCCCCGGCACGGCCAGCGAGCAAGCGGCGTCGACGCTGCCCGAGAAACCCTCCGGCTGGTAGAGCACCGCACTCGCCCCGCGCTCGATGGCAGCGGCCGTGTACGCACGGTTATCCGCGCCGTCGACGGCATACGCCAAATACACGTCGCCGGACGCAAGCGTGCGCGAATCGCTATGCAGGTGCGCGCCGGGCGCCGCTTGGCGGCGTAACCAATCCAGCGCCTCGGCCACTTGCTTGCGCATCGCGTCGTCGTAGTTCGGCATGTTCATCGGACCACCCCCGCACGCGCGTGCGCGTCTGCCGAGACGGCGATCTTTTGGACGGTCGAGGACGAGGGGGCGCGCGTCTTCTCGCCCGACGGCGTTGCCGCGGCGGCCAAGTTTGCCGCCTTCGCCGTATCGTCGGACACGACCAGTTGTTTGACCGGCATATCGGGCGGCACGTTGAGCGAGCGCAGCGTATCGCCGACGATGCCAGAGAACACCGGGCCCGAAACATATCCGCCGAAGTGGCTGCCGACGGTCGGCTCGTCGATCGACACCGCGACGACAATGCGCGGATTCGGCATCGGCGCCATGCCGACGAACGACGCGCGATACTTCGAATGGTCGTAGCCGCGTCCCGAGTGCTTGTACGCCGTGCCGCTCTTGCCGCCGACGCGATAGCCCGGAACGGCCGCCTCGGGCGACGTGCCGGCCGTCGACACGACCGACTCGAGCATCGTGCGTACTTCGCGCGCCGTCGTGGGCGAGAAAATCTGCGGCCCCGTCACCGGCTGACTCGAGTCGGTTTTGAAGATCGAGAGGGGCATCAGTTGGCCGTCATGCGCGATGGCGGTGTACGCGCGCGCGAGCTGGAACAGCGACGCGGACAAACCGTAACCGTACGACATCGTCGCCTGCTCGATGCGGCGCCAGCTCTTCCAAGGCCGCAGCCGGCCCGCGGCCGCACCGGGGAAACCTACTTTCGGCGCCTGCCCAAGCCCGATGCTCGTATACATATTCCACATCTCTTCCGGCTTGAGCGTCATGGCGATCTTCGTCGCGCCGATATTGCTCGATTTTTGAATCACGCCGCCGACGGTGAGCACGCCGAATCCGCTGTCGTCGGTGATCGTCGCGCCGTCCAGCGTGAAATGTCCGTTGCCCGTATCGACCAGCGTATTGGGCGTGACGCGATGCAGGTCGAGCGCAAGCGACACCGTGAACGGCTTCATGATCGAGCCGGGCTCGAAGACATCCGTCAGGATACGATTGCGCAATTGCTCGCCCGTCAGATGCGAGCGATCGTTGGGGTTGTACGTCGGATAATTGACGAGAGCCAGGACGTTGCCGGTGCGCACGTCGACGACCATCGCCGCGCCAGCCTTGGCCTTCGACTTTTCGACGGCAGCCTTCAGGTTCGAATAGGCGATGTATTGAATCTTGCTGTCGATCGAGAGTTCGATGTCCTTGCCGTTATGGGGGACGACCTGCTCGTCCACATCCTCGATGATGCGCCCCATGCGGTCCTTGATCACCCGGCGCATGCCGGGCGTGCCCGAGAGGATTTTCTGGTCGCTCAGTTCGACGCCTTCCTGCCCCTCGTCCTCGATGTTGGTGAAGCCCACCAAATGCGCGGTGATTTCGCCTTCCGGGTAGAAGCGCTTGTATTCTTCGCGCTGATAAATGCCGGGGATATTGAGCGCAGCCACTTTCTCGGCGACGTCGTTCGGCACTTGACGCTTCACGTAGACGAACGTCTTGTCTCCGGAAAGCTTCAGATGCAGCTCCTTTTGGGTCATACCGAGCAGCTTGCCGAGCGCGGCGATTTTCGACGGGTCGACGTCCTCGGGCACCGATTCGGGAATTGCCCAAATGGCGCGCACCGGCAGGCTCGTCGCCAGAACGAGGCCGTTGCGATCGAGCACCTTGCCTCTCGTGGCGGGCAACTCGATCGTCCGTTCGTAACGGCTTTCGCCTTGCTTCTGATAGAAGGCGTTGCCGGGGCCCTGGATCCAAAACGCACGCCCGGCGAGCGCGACGAACGCCATGAACAGCAGGAACACGACGAATTTCGAGCGCCACATCGGCAACCGCACGGACAACACGGGGCTCGACGAGAACGTCACGCTCTTGTTTTTCGGCGCTTGCTTCATCGTGCGCCTCCGCGATTGGCGGAGCGGCTAGCCGGTTTGGCCGCCGTGTGCACCGCGTTTTTGGCCGCGCGAACGGCTGCAGCCGGCGCGCTTGCCGGCATCGTGGGGATCGGCGCATTCTCGGCGACGCTCGCCCCCGGAGCCAGTGTCAAGAACTGCGTTTCGCCCGTCGACGCGGGCTGCATCTTGAGGGTGTCGGTCGCGAGCTGCTCAATGCGGGAAGTCTTGGAGAGCGCGCTTTGCTGATACTGCAGTTGCGCGTAATCCTGCTGCAGCTGGCGCTCTTCCGATTGCGCGCGCTCGAGCTGCACGAACAGGTGCCGTTGCTGATTCGTGGCATTGACGACGGAAAGCGCGCAACCGAGAACGACGATCACCAGGAAGATGTTCAGACGGTTCATGGCGCGACGCGCTCCGCGACGCGCATGACCGCGGAGCGAGCGCGCGGATTGGCCTCGACCTCGGCGGAGCCGGCGAAGAAGCGCCCGATGATCTTCATGGGCGCGGCGGGCAGATCGACGGCGCGAATCGGCAAACGACGATCCACCGCAGGCGCACTCGCGTGCTTCTGCATGAATCGCTTCACGATTCGATCCTCGAGCGAATGAAAGCTGATGACCACCAGCCGCCCCCCTTGCTCCAACGACGACAATGCCGCCTCTAAAACGACTTGCAGCTCCGCAAGCTCTTGATTGACGTGAATCCGTATAGCCTGAAAGGTGCGGGTGGCCGGATCCTTGCCCTTCTCACGGGTCTTGACGGCGCGAGCCACGATTTCGGCAAGCTCGCCCGTGCTGACGAGAGGCCCAAGACGGTCGGACTCTGCCCGGCGAGCAACAAGCGCCTTTGCAATCTGAACAGCAAACCGTTCTTCCCCATAATCTCGAATGACCTCCGTCAGTTCCTGCTGACTCGCCCGCGCAAGCCATTGCGCGGCAGATTCGCCGCGTGTCGGGTCCATCCTCATGTCGAGCGGACCGTCCGCGCGGAAGCTGAAACCACGCGTGGGATCGTCAAGCTGCGGCGACGACACACCAAGATCCAGCAACACGCCGGCGACACGCTCGATACCGCGCGTCGCCAACGCCGGCGCCAACGACGCGAAACTCTCATGCACGATCTCGAAGCGAGGATCGGCGATGGCCCGTGCCGTCGCGATCGCTTGCGGATCCTTGTCGAACGCGATCAAGCGGCCGCCCTCGGCAAGCCTCGTCAGCACGGCGCGGCTATGACCGCCGCGACCGAACGTGCCGTCGACATAGATGCCGTCCGCACGCGTCACCAACGCATTCACCGCTTCGTCCAGCAGCACCGTCCGATGCTGCAATTCGTTTTCCATCGCAGCGCCCTATTTCAAACCGCGATCAAAACGTGAAATTCTTCAGCGCGTCGGGCATGCCTTGCGCCATCGCCGCCTGTTCCTTGGCCGCATAGGTTTGCGCGTCCCACAACTCGAAGTGGCTTCCCATGCCCAGCAACATGATTTCCTTTTCCAGACCGGCGGCCATGCGTAATTCAGGCGAAACGAGAATGCGTCCCGCGCTGTCGAGATCGACGTCGGAGGCGTTACCGAGAAAAATGCGCCGCCACCAATGCGCGTCCATCGGCAACGCGGCGATCTTGGTGCGGAAGACTTCCCATTCGGGGCGGGGAAACAGCAACAGGCAGCCATCCGGGTGCTTCGTGAGCGTCACCCGTCCTTGTGCCTCGCCTTGTAGCGCCTCGCGATACCGAGAGGGCACGGACATGCGCCCCTTCGCATCGAGCGTCAGCGCCGACGCCCCCTGAAACACCCTGCTCTCTCCTTCGGAGCCCTATGCTCCATCCCTCGAAAAACACCGGCCGAAATGATCCGAACAATCCACAAAAATACACTTTCTCACACTGTCTCCCACTTTAGAGTAACGACCTAGGGCGGTCAAGGGAGAGAGCCGTTTTTTCGGAGAATTTTGTTTGTAAGAACAAGGACTTACGTGCGACCCCTCATGCAACAGCAGAAAACGGAAAATCGTTAAAAAAGAATGCACTAGTGAGTTTTGTGAAGGTGATACGTGAGAAGCTCGCACGGAGCACCGGCGCCGCAAGCGCACCGGGCTCTAAAAAGGTGGGATGAGAAGCGGATTTGAACGGGCCGATCGACGAGCGACGCGGGCGCGCCGCTCCCACTGCTGAAAAAGTTAAACGTAGTACGAGGTTTGCGTCATGACCTTCGACGCAGCCCGCATGAGCGCCTTGACCGGCGTCGGGAGTTCGACGCCCCCCGCATCGGTGGCCGATTGACCATGCATACGCTCGTCATCGCGCATTTGCTCGACGATGGCGCGCGAATGGCGGTCGGCTTCGGGAAGCGTCGCCAAATGCCCCTCCAGGTGGCGCTCGACTTGGCGCTCCGTTTCGGCCATGAAGCCCAGGCTGGCTTTATCGCCTAGACAGCCGGCCGCGAACCCGATGGCAAGCGCGCCGGTGTACCAGAGCGGATTAAGCAGACTCGGCCGCGAATCGAGTTCGCGCAGCCGCGCCGCAGTCCATGCAAGGTGGTCCTCTTCCTCCTGAGCCGCATGCTCGAACGCGTCCTTGAGCGCGGGCGACCGGGTGGCGAGCTTCTGCGCTTGGTAAAGCGCCTGTGCGCAGATCTCCCCGACGTGGTTCACGCGCATGAGCGCAGCCGAATGCGCGCGCTCGGGCAATGTCATCTCGGCCTCGGCAGCGCCGACAACACCGTCGGCAACAGGCGGCGGGACGGGCACCGGCCGACTCATGCGGCTCACACCCGCTACCGAACGAAGCCCACGGTCGAACTCGGTAATCAACTCGTCCAGCGTCATCGCAATCTCCATGCGACGCAGCAATCGCCCCCTGGAGGGAGCCATGCCGCACCGCGTGATCCCGCCCTACCCGCTGAACCAACGCGGAGTGCACGCATAGTTCATAGCAAAACGGCGGCTAATCGCGCATTTTAGACGATGTTGAGCAATGCATATAGCATCGCCCGCGGCTCGCGGCGAAGTCGGCGCATTTGCCGCATCGCGACATCAGGCGCTGCGTTCGTGAGCAACGGGCGCCGCCGGCCGCGCCGCGGCCGAATCGCGCAACTCGCGACGCAAGATCTTGCCGACGTTCGTCTTCGGCAATTCGGTGCGGAATTCGACGACCTTGGGACGTTTATAGCCCGTCAGTTGCTCTTTGCAGAACGCGATGACATCGGCCTGCGTCAATGCGGGATCTTTCTTGACGATGACGAGCTTGACCGCTTCGCCCGAGTGCTCGTCGGGCACACCCACCGCCGCGACCTCGAGCACGCCCGGGTGTTTGGCCACGACGTCTTCGATCTCGTTCGGATAGACATTGAAACCCGAGACGAGAATCATGTCCTTCTTGCGATCGATGATCTTGAAAAAGCCTCGCTCGTCCATGATGCCGATGTCGCCCGTCTTGAAGAAGCCGTCGGCGGTCATGACCTTCGCGGTTTCATCGGGCCGATTCCAATAGCCCGCCATCACTTGCGGCCCGCGAATGCATATTTCCCCCGGTTGGCCCATCGGCACCTCATTGCCGTCGTCGTCGCGGATCGAAAGCTCGGTCGACGGGATCGGCAGGCCGATCGTGCCGCTGAATTCAGTAGCCGTAACGGGATTGCAGGAGGCGCTGGGCGACGTTTCCGACAAGCCGTACCCTTCGATCACCGGCACACCCGTACGCTCGTACCAGCGTTTGGCGACCGCCTCCTGCAGCGCCATGCCGCCGGCGTTGGCGACCATCAGCTTCGAAAAATCGAGCTTGCCGAAGTCGGGGTGATTGAGCATCGCGTTGTAGAGCGTGTTGACCGCGGGGAACGTATTGATGGCGAAGCCCTGCAACTGCTTGATCATGCCGCCGATATCGCGCGGGTTGGGGATCAAGATGCCCAGTCCGCCCGTGCGGACCGTCAGCAGCGCGCAGACCGTCAACGCGTAGATGTGATACAGCGGCAGCGCGATGACGTTGGTGATTTGTGTAACCTCCGGGTGCAGCGTGTGGGCCGGTTCGTGCCAAGCCGCCGATTGCAGAACGTTCGCGACGATGTTGCCGTGCGTAAGCGTCGCGCCTTTCGCCACCCCCGTCGTACCGCCCGTGTACTGCAGGAAAGCGATGTCCTGCTGCGTGAGCTTGGCTGCCGCGAACGGGAGCCGAGCGCCCTGCGCGACCATATCGTTGAACTTCACGTGACCGGGCAGGCTCCAGGCCGGCACCATCTTCTTCACCCGTCGCACGACGAAGTTGACGATGAGGCCCTTCGCCCCCATGAGATCGCCCATGGACGCCACGACGACGTGCTTGATCGCCGTATTGCGCACGACGGCTTGCAGCGTCACGGCGAAGTTCTCGAGCAGAACGATGGCCTCCGCTCCGCTGTCCTTGAGCTGATGTTCGAGCTCGCGCGGCGTATACAGCGGGTTGACGTTGACGACGACGTAGCCTGCGCGCAGGACGGCTGCGAGTACGACCGGATATTGCAGCACGTTGGGCATCATGATCGCGATGCGCGCGCCGCGGGCGAGCCCCTTCGATTGAAACCATGCGGCGACTTTGCGCGACAGGTCGTCGAGCTCGCCGTAGGTGATCGACTTGCCCATGCAGACGAAGGCGCGCGACTCGCGGTACTGACGGAAGCTATGTTCGAGCAACTCGCCGACCGACGCGTACGCCGACGCGTCGATCTCGGCGGGGACGCCGGGCGGGTACGACTTCAACCAGATCTTTTCCATGTGGCGTCTCCCTTTACTTTTCGAATGGTCGTGCGAAACAGCGCATCCTAGCCGGTCGCCTCTCTCGAAACAACCGAATTAGAAACCGAATTCGAACTTTCGGAAAACCGCTTGCGCCACATTCAAACGTCGATTCGCTCCACTTCGACGAGACAATCGTAGAAGGTCGCTGAGCCGCCGAGGTCCGTCACCGCTTGGCTCGTCACTTCGTTGGCGTTCCGCCCGTCCGGCGCCAGCTTCTTCCACCAGATCGACAGGCCGACGACAAGCCCCTCGCGTGCGCGGTCTGTGACGCGAGCCCGCGCGACGAACGCGCCGCGCTCGTTCCGGATGCGAACCATCTCACCGTCGACGATGCCGCGTTCGCCCGCATCCGTCGGATGAATATCGAGGTGCGGCTCGCGCTCGCTCTCCCGCAGGCTGTCGATATTCACGAACGAGCTATTCAGAAAGTGGCGCGCCGGCGGCGAAATCATCGCGAGCGGGAAACGCGCAGCGAGTTCGGGCGAACCATCGGCCGATTCGTAAGGCGGCAAATAATCGGGAAGCGGGTCGACGCCTTCGCGCTCGAGCAGGGAGCTGGCGAATTCGCACTTGCCCGAGGGCGTGCGGAACCCGCCTTCGGCAAAAGGCGCGTCGGGCAGCTTCATCTTCGCCCAGCCGATTTCGTTCAACTTCACCCAGTCGACGCCTTCGAGCGCCGGGTCTTCCCAGCGCAGCGCGCTTTGCCCGATGGCCTCGTCGCTTTCGAACAGGGCCGGCTCGTCCAGCCCCATCCGGCGCCCCAAGCCGCGGAATATCTCCGTGTTCGGCCGCGCTTGACCAACGGGCTCGATAGCGGGCTGATTGACCATCACATAGGTATGACCGTACGAGCGGTGAAGGTCGAAATGCTCGAGTTGCGTCGTGGCGGGTAGGACGAGATCGGCGTAGTCGGCCGTGTCCGTCTGAAAATGCTCCAGAACGATCGTGAAAAGATCTTCGCGCGCGAAACCAGCCGCGACGCGCGGGGAATCCGGGGCGACGGCGACGGGGTTCGAGTTATACACGACAACGGCCTCGATCTTGGGCCCGAATGCGTGATCGCCCGGGTGCAGTAGCGCGTCGCCGATCGCGTTCATATTGATCACCCGCGGCAAGTCGGTCGGCCATCCGGGCATCAGATCGGGACGCTGCAGCGCCGTGGGGTCGAACGGCGTCCAGCCGGAGGACGACAGCAACAGCCCGCCCGCGCGGTCGCGCCAAGCGCCTGTCAGCGAAGGCAAACAAGCGATCGCACGGGTGGCGTTGCCCCCGCCCCGCACGCGCTGCATGCCGTAATTGAGACGGATCGCCGCTTTGCGTGTCTTGCCGTAGAGGCGGGCCAATTCCACGACCTCTTGTTCGGCCACACCGCAAATCTGCGCGACGCGAGCCGGCGTGTAGGCCGACGCACGGGCTTTCAGCGCCTCGAAACCGACCGTATGCGCTTGGACGTAGGCGTGGTCGATCAGGTCTTCGGCGACGAGAACGTGGATCATGCCAAGTGCGAACGCGCCGTCCGTACCGGGACGAAGCGCAATATGCTGGTGACACTTCTCAGCGGTGAGCGAGCGGTAGGGATCGATGGCGACGAGTCGCGCACCGCGCCGTTTCGCTTCTTGCGCACGCGTCCAAAAATGCAGGCTCGAGGCAATCGGGTTGGAGCCCCAAATCAATATGAGTTCGCTCTCCTCGAAGAATTCGAGGTGCATGCCGAGCGCACCGCCGTAGGTGTATTTCAGTCCAGCCATGCCGGCAGCCGAGCAAATCGTGCGGTCGAGCCGCGACGCCCCAAGCTTGTGGAAGAAGCGCTGCGCAATGCTTTCGCCTTGCACGAGGCCCATGGTCCCGGCATAGCTGTACGGCAGAATTGCTTGGGGCTCGCGCCTCGCGATTTCGGTGAGTCGCTGCGCGGCCAGCGTGAACGCCTCGTCCCACCCGATCGGCTCGAAGCGGCCTTCGCCCTTTCGGCCGACGCGCTTAAGGGGCATCGTCAGCCGGTCCGGGTGGTGGACGCGCTCAGGGTAGCGGCTCACTTTCGTACAGAGCACCCCCTGAGTGGGCACGTGATCGGGGTCCCCCACCACCTTGATTGCGCGGCCGTCAGCCACGGTGACGCGCAGCGCGCAGGTATCAGGGCAATCGTGGGGGCAAACTGCTCGGGCAAATTCTAAAGGCGCATTCATGGGTGCAGTCCGTGAGAAGCGGTGAGGCCAAGGGCAGGCCGATAATTCTATTCCTTCTGCTTACGTTTCCGTCAGGAGGCGCACCAAATTGGCGTCGAACGGTTCGGCGTAGAATGGTTCGTTCGATGGCAGTCCTATATTCCCGAACTACATCCAACGGTCGAACGCATCATGAAACTCATTCCTGAAGTCTTGGCCGCGCGAGACGAAATCCAATCGCTCCGACGAAGCATCCACGCCCATCCCGAACTGCGATACGAAGAGGTTCGAACGGCGGATCTTGTTGCTCAGTGTCTCGAAAAATGGGGACTGCGCGTCCACCGAGGCCTCGGCAAGACAGGGGTTGTGGGGGTGCTTCAGCGTGGCAGCGGCAAGCGCTCGATCGGGCTGCGGGCTGACATGGACGCCCTGCCGATTCAGGAACTCAACTCGTTCGAGCACCGCTCCCAGGCCGCGGGGAAAATGCACGCCTGCGGGCACGACGGCCACACGGCCATGCTGCTCGGGGCCGCGCGTCATCTGGCAATGCATGGCGAGTTCGACGGCACGATCGTCTTCATCTTTCAGCCTGCCGAGGAAGGCGGCGCCGGCGCCCGCGCCATGATCGAGGATGGGCTGTTTACGCAATTTCCCGTCGATGCCGTTTTTGGCGTGCACAACTGGCCCGGCATGCCGGCTGGAACCTTCGGCGTGACCGAAGGGCCGATCATGGCGTCGAGCAACGAATTCCGTATCGACGTGAAGGGGGTCGGCGCTCATGCGGCGATGCCGCATAACGGGCGCGATCCCGTTTTCGCCGCCATGCAAATCGGCAACGCATTGCAGAGCATCATTACGCGAAACAAGAAACCGATCGACACGGCTGTGCTGTCCATCACGCAGATCCATGCGGGCGATGCGGTGAACGTCATCCCGAACGATGCGTGGCTCGCCGGCACTGTCCGCACGTTTGCGACCGAAACGCTCGATCTCATTGAGTCGAAGATGGCCAAGATTGCCGAGGCCACAGCACTGGCATTCGATTGCTCGGCCACCGTCACGTTCAACCGCAATTACCCGCCAACGGTCAACAGCCCGGAGGAAACGCGCTTTGCGGTAGAGGTCATGCGCGAGATCGTCGGCGCGGACAACGTCGAGGCCCATACGGAACCGACGATGGGTGCGGAGGATTTCGCATTCATGCTGCAGGCGAAGCCCGGCTGCTATGCGTTTTTGGGCAATGGCGACGGAGGCCACCGCGATGCCGGTCATGGCGCCGGGCCGTGCATGCTCCACAACGCCAGCTACGACTTCAACGACGAGCTGCTGCCGGTGGGGACGACGTATTGGGTTCGGCTCGCGCAGCGGTACTTGGCCGAGGGGCTCGGGCGCTGATCGCGCGATGAGGTCAATGCTCCGATCGCTGTCGATGGGCGGGGCATTGGCTTAGATGTGGGCTTAGGTGTGTCGGCGTGCAGACGTGTGCGCTGTCACTCGCTCGAGACGTTCTTGACGGACGCCCGTTGGCTCAGCCAAGGAGCCGAGGATGCGGCTATTTCGTTGTTGCAAAACACAAACCCCCGAGAGCGCGGAGGCTGTCGGGGGTTTGGAGAGGGAGGAGCCTGACGATTACCTACTTTCACACGGGCAATCCGCACTATCATCGGCGTGGAGTCGTTTCACGGTCCTGTTCGGGATGGGAAGGGGT
>DATJJH010000085.1:0-23194 GCA_035492395.1 Trinickia sp.
CATCGAAAGCGTCTGACATCGATGTCGTCTATTTGAACGGCTATGGTTTTCCGGCTGCGCGCGGTGGCCCGATGTACTACGCAGACAACGTGGGGCTCGATTCGCTCGCGCGGGCGATTCGCCGATACGCATCGCAGGTCAACGGCGACGCCTGGGAAATTGCTCCGCTTCTGGTCGAACTGGCGCGAAGCGGGCGACGCTTCTGCGAATAACCTGTTGCATGCGGGCAGGTAACCGGCCATGACGCCGGCTCATACGAGGCAACGAAACATGAAGGGTTCCGAAGACGTACTGCTCGTCATCGACATGCAGAACGATTTCATGCCGAACGGTGCGCTAGCGGTGCCGAACGGCGACGAGATCGTCCCGATCGTCAACCGGCTGGCGGCCGGGTTCGAACATGTCGTGCTGACACAGGATTGGCATCCACAAGACCATGTGTCGTTCGCGGCGAATCATGACGGACGCAAACCGTTCGAGACGATGACGCTCCCGTATGGCGAACAAGTGCTGTGGCCCGTGCATTGCGTGCAAGGCACGGCCGGCGCGGAGTTTCACGATGGGCTCGACGTGCCGCACGCGCGGCTCGTGATCCGAAAGGGCTATCGGCGGCACGTCGATAGCTACTCGGCCTTTATGGAAGCCGATCGCCAATCGATGACCGGGCTTGCCGGCTATCTGCGTGAACTCGGCGTTAAGCGCGTATGGTGCTGCGGGTTGGCGACGGATTATTGCGTGGCGTGGTCGGCGCTCGATGCGCGCGCGGCGGGCTTCGAAGTCGTCGTCGTGGAAGACGCGTGCCGCGCGATCGACCTCGACGGTTCGCTGGTGCGGGCGCTGCGTCAGCTTGATGAAGGCGGGGTGCGGAGGGTGGATGCGGGCGAGCTGGCGACATAACTCATTGGTGGCGGGTCTGTCCTGACGACTTTGCAAGATAGGCCTCGTACCACTTTCATCAGATTTTGCTCCGAGAAACCTCGGACTTTAGTCCGAGGAAGTGAGGAGCGCCGCCGCAAGGCGGCATTCCCGAGTTAGCATGCGCGGCATGGCCTTGGTCTACCGCTATCGCGTGAAATCTCTCAGTGGTCGGCAACGTGTCGGCGGCAAAACTTGCCAGAACCAAGACGGCGAAAAGCGTCTACGACGCATCTTGGTCGTCCTTCCGAGACAAGCTCCGCTATAAAGCGATCACGCACGGAGCGCAGTTCGACGAAGTGACCGAAGCGTTTTTTTCCGTAACCTGTTCTGCGTGCCATGCGCGCAGCGGCCCTAGCGGGCTGAAAGGCTTGCGAATAAGAGCATGGCGGTGCGGGGATTGCGGTTGCGTACATGATCGCGACATCAATGCTGCGCTGAACATTCTCCGATGCGGACGTGCATCGCCAGTAGTGGGAATCGCCCGCCTTTAGGCGGGCGAGGACGTCAATTAACCACCCGGTGGGCGCCGCGCGCGCGCACCGAGCGAGCGCACGGCCGATTCAGCATCGAGCCGATCGATCAATCGAAAAAGCTCTTCACGCGGTCGAACCAGCTCTTGCTTTGCGGGCTGTGACGCGGGCCGCCCTCGACGAGCGACTTTTCGAACTGCTTGAGCAGGTCGCGCTGCGGTTCGGTGAGCTTGACAGGCGTTTCGACCTGCACGTGCACGTATAAGTCGCCGGGCACGCTCGAACGCAGCCCCTTGATGCCCTTGCCGCGCAGCCGGAACGTCTTGCCCGATTGGGTCCCCTCGGGCACCGGGAACGTCGCGCGACCCGCCAGCGTCGGCACCTCGATCTCGCCGCCGAGCGCCGCCGTCGTGAACGGGATCGGCATTTGGCAATGCAGATCGTCGCCGTCACGCTCGAACACCGTGTGGGCCTTGATGTGGATCTCGACATAAAGGTCGCCCGGCGGCCCGCCGTTGACCCCTGGCTCGCCGTTGCCCGATGATCGAATGCGCATGCCGTCGTCGATGCCGGCCGGAATCTTGACCTCGAGCGTCTTCGTTTCCTTCACCTTGCCAGCGCCGTGGCAGTTCGCACAGGGATCGGGGATGTACGTTCCGCTGCCATGGCACTTCGGGCAGGTTTGCTGGATGCTGAAAAAGCCCTGCGACATCCGCACGGCGCCGGAGCCGTTACAAGTCGGACACGTTTCGGGCTTCGTCCCGGGCTTCGCACCCGAGCCATGACAGATTTCGCACGAGACCCAGCTCGGCACGCGAATTTGCGTTTCGCAGCCATGCGCGGCCTGCTCGAGCGTGATCTCCATGCTGTAGCGCAGATCGGCGCCGCGGTAGACCTGCGGGCCTGCGCGGCCGCGAGCCGCGCCGCCGGCCGCTTGGCCGAAGATGTCGCCGAAGATGTCGCCGAAGGCGTCGGCGAAGCCGCCGAAGCCTTGCCCGCCCGCGCCGGCCATGTTCGGATCGACGCCCGCATGCCCGTATTGGTCGTACGCCGCGCGCTTTTGCGCGTCCGAGAGCATTTCGTAGGCTTCCTTCACCTCCTTGAAATGATCCTCGGCATTCTTGCTGTCCGGATTGCGGTCGGGGTGATACTTCATCGCGAGCTTGCGATACGCCTTCTTGATCTCGTCGTCGCTCGCGTTCTTCGCAACGCCCAGAACCTCGTAGTAATCCCGTTTCGCCATCGGTTCACCGCCGGTTCGCGCTTTGAGGCGCGACCGCTCCTTTCGCATACTGTGGAGTCTTGCGACTCGTTAGGCGGGCGCAGCTAGGCCATACCGAACGGCCCAACGCCCCACCCTCCATAAAACAAATGTGCCCGGAGAACCCGAAGGCCCGCCAGGCGCTGGTTCGGCCGGCGCTTTTCGCGATCGAAAAGCGCCGGCCACCTCACGGCTCGAAACAAACGCCGTCGGTCAGTCTTTCTTCACTTCCTTGAACTCAGCGTCGACGACATCGTCTTCAGGCTTGCCCGAGCCTTGACCCGCGCTCGCGCCGGAACCCGCGCCGCCCGCCGATGCACCGCCGGCCGCCGCGCCCGCGGCGCCTTGCGCCTGCATGTCGGCGTACATCTTCTCGCCGAGTTTTTGCGACGCCGTGGCCACCGCTTCGATCTTCGATTCGATCGTCGCCTTGTCGGCCGAGTTGCCCTTGAGCGCTTCTTCAAGCTCCTTCAGCGCCGACTCGATCTTGTCCTTTTCCGAGGCTTCGATCTTGTCGCCGTACTCGGTCAGCGCCTTCTTCGTGCTGTGCACGAGCGCATCGCCCTGGTTGCGCGCATCGGCGAGTTCGCGCAGACGGTGATCTTCCTCGGCGTTCGCTTCGGCATCCTTCACCATCTTCTCGATCTCGGCTTCCGACAAGCCCGAGTTCGCCTTGATGGTGATCTTGTTTTCCTTGCCCGTCGCCTTGTCCTTCGCGCCGACGTGCAAGATGCCGTTCGCGTCGATATCGAACGTCACCTCGATCTGCGGCACGCCGCGCGGCGCCGGGGGGATGCCTTCGAGATTGAACTCGCCGAGCAGCTTGTTGCCCGCGGCCATCTCGCGCTCGCCCTGGAACACCTTGATCGTCACCGCCGATTGGTTGTCGTCGGCCGTCGAATACACTTGCGAGTGCTTCGTCGGGATCGTGGTGTTCTTGTTGATCATCTTCGTCATCACGCCGCCGAGCGTCTCGATGCCCAGCGAAAGCGGCGTCACGTCGAGCAGCAGCACGTCCTTGCGGTCGCCGGAGAGCACTTGCCCTTGAATCGCGGCGCCCACGGCCACGGCTTCGTCAGGGTTGACGTCGCGGCGCGGTTCCTTGCCGAAGAACTCCTTGACCGTCTCTTGCACCTTGGGCATACGCGTCATACCGCCGACGAGGATGACGTCGTCGATATCGCTGACCTTCACGCCGGCGTCCTTGATCGCGACGCGGCACGGCTCGACCGTACGCGCGATGAGATCCTCGACCAGCGCTTCGAGCTTGGCGCGCGTAATCTTCAGGTTCAAGTGCTTCGGGCCGGACGCATCGGCCGTGATGTACGGCAGATTGATTTCGGTCTGCTGGCTCGACGACAGCTCGATCTTCGCCTTTTCAGCGGCTTCCTTCAGGCGCTGCAGCGCGAGCACGTCTTTCGACAGGTCGACGCCCTGGTCCTTCTTGAACTCGCCGATGATGTAATCGATGATGCGCTGGTCGAAGTCTTCGCCGCCGAGGAACGTGTCGCCGTTCGTCGACAGCACTTCGAATTGCATTTCGCCGTCGACGTCGGCGATTTCGATGATCGAAATGTCGAACGTGCCGCCGCCGAGGTCATACACGGCGATCTTGCGGTCGCCCTTTTCCGCTTTGTCGAGGCCGAACGCCAGCGCGGCCGCCGTGGGCTCGTTGATGATCCGCTTGACTTCGAGGCCCGCGATACGACCCGCGTCTTTCGTGGCTTGACGCTGACTATCGTTGAAGTAAGCCGGCACGGTGATGACGGCTTCCGTGACCGGCTCGCCGAGATAATCCTCGGCCGTTTTCTTCATCTTGCGCAGCACTTCCGCCGAGATCTGCGGCGGCGCGAGCTTCTGACCGTGCGCTTCGACCCACGCATCGCCGTTGTCGGCCTTGACGATCTTGTACGGCATCAAGCCGATGTCCTTCTGCACCTCTTTTTCTTCGAAGCGGCGGCCGATCAGGCGCTTGACGGCATACAGCGTGTTCCTGGGGTTCGTCACCGACTGACGCTTGGCCGGCGCGCCGACGAGGATTTCATCGTCGTCCATGTAGGCGATGATCGAGGGGGTCGTACGAGCGCCCTCCGAGTTCTCGATCACTTTCACTTGGTTGCCTTCCATCAGCGCCACGCACGAATTCGTGGTGCCGAGGTCGATACCGATAATCTTGCCCATTTTTCCTGATCTCCGAGATATTCCGATCACTTCGACGAGACGGCGCGCCGTTCGCGCCACCGCCCGCTTAAATTCAACCTGCACTCAAGATAAGTGCCGCCGCAGCGTTTTCAAGTCCCTGAAACCAATGCGGTCATTCGTTTTTTTCAATCTGATTTCGCGTACCCGAACCCGGCAAGCGGAGCGCCCCCGACAGGGACGCCGAGAGCCGCTTGCGCCGAGCGCAGCCGCCTTACTTCGGCTGCGCAACGGTCACGAGCGCCGGGCGCAGGACGCGATCGGCAATGACGTAACCCTTTTGCAGTACGGAAACGACCGTATTCGGTTCCTGCTCGGCCGGCACCATCGAAATCGCCTGGTGCCGATGCGGGTCGAATTTCTCGCCGATCGGATTGACTGCCGCCACACGCCCCTTTTCCATGGCGCTCGAAAGCTGACGCAGCGTGAGCTCGACCCCTTCGCGCAGCTTCGCGGCGTCGCCGGAAGTATCGGCAAGCGCGGCTTCGAGGCTATCCAGCACGGGCAACAGGTGCTCGGCGAAGCTCTCGATCGCGAACTTGCGCGCTTTCGCCACGTCTTCGGCCGCGCGGCGGCGCACGTTTTCCGTTTCCGCCTTCGCGCGCAGGAAGTGCTCGTTGAGTTCGGCGAGTTTCGCCTGCGCCTCGGGCAGCGCGCCGTCGGCCGGGCCGGCGCTTGCGCCCGGCTGGTTCTGCGCGGCTTGCGCCGAGGCGTTCTCGGCAACGGCTTGCTGCGCGAGCTCTTCGGGGGATGGCGATTGCTGGCTGGCCGGATTGTCTTGCGTAGGTTCCATGTCGCTAAAAATCGTCCAAAAAAATGAAATCGAAGCGGCGGACCGCCCTTGCGGCGAACGTTCGGCAGACCCGACGGCCGTCGCCGCCGAGCGCCCCGCCGACCGCCGAATCTACCCACCGCGGGCCGCGCCGCCGCGCGTTTCCACGGCAATTTGGGGCGACGACCGCCGTTTCAAGCCCCCAGCGCCCTTTTTTTGCACTCTTTGGGTGAACCCGAAACGAACGGTAACACTCGTAACGGCGACATACCCAAAACTGCATTGAGCACCATCCGGGGTTGCCCTAAACTAGCATCATGCGCTCGCGTCCGAGCACCCCCAGGCCGCAAAGCGCATCCGCCTTGCCCACATCCAAGCGCTCGCGTCCGTATCGCCTTTCTCCGTAGGGGGAGTACCGTGAAACTGACCTTTGCCATTGCGGTGGTCGCCCTGGTACTCGTCGCGGGCACCACCACCATCTGCCTGTCCGGCGCGCTGACCGATTGCACGACCGAATACGGCGGCGCGCACGCCACGATCGACTCGCTGTTCAATCCCCACCTGAAAATTTGTCGATGACGCGCCGGTCGCGCTTGGTGGGCCGCCCTTGCAAGGCCGCCGCCGGCTCGCGGTACGTCCGGCGCCGCTCGGCTTCCGCCGTGCGCTTCGCTTGGCTGTCGGCCGTTTCCGCGTAGAGGGTTTGCGCCACGGCGGCGGGCCCGCGCACGTCGCACACGCCCAGCACTCGGATCTCCCACACCACCCGCTCGATCTCGATGACGACGAGATCGCCCACCCGCACGTCCTTGGCGGGCTTCACGGTCGCGCCCCCGATGCGAACCCGGCCTTTCTCGACGGCGTCGGCGGCCAGCGACCGCGTCTTGAAAAAACGAGCGGCCCACAGCCACTTGTCGATACGCATCCGCGCATCGGATTCGGTTGAGATCTTGTAGTTCATCGGACCATCGACCATCTTTAATAAGACAAAACAAGCCCGCGCTCGCCGGCTTCGGCACGCAACGATCTTGCCCGCGGGTCACCTCGTATCGGGTCCGGCACGTTTTTGCCGCTCAAGCGGATACGCTGAGCGGGGCGCTCGTCTGCGCCGGCCAGCCCTGCAGTTGCTGGACGACGATTTCCGCGAGTGCGGCGATCCAGGCCTGGGCCGCATTAAGGCAAGGGATACGGTGGAATTCCTTCCCGCCCGCATGCAGAAACTCGTCACGCACCTCGAACCCGATCTCCTCGATCGTTTCCAGGCAATCGGCCGTGAAGCCGGGACAGAACACGTCCGCGCGCCGCACGCCGGCCGCGCCCAGCTCGCGCAGCGTGGGCGCCGTGTAGGGCTGCAGCCACTCGGCGCGTCCGAAGCGCGATTGGAAGGTGACCCGGCATTCCGTGGGCGTGAGGCCGAGCGCGGCCATCAGCAGCGCCGCCGTGCCGCGGCACTGATCGTGGTAGGGGTCGCCCAGATCCAGCGTGCGCTTCGGCACCCCATGAAAGCTCAGCACGACCTTGTCGCCGCTCGCGAAATCGGGCTGGCCATGCGCGGCCCAATATCGGCGAACCTGCTCGACCAAGGCCGCGATATACGCGGGGTGATCGGCGTAGTGGCGCACCGTACGCACCTCGAGCTGGTTGCGCATGCGCCCCAGCGCGGCGAACGCCGCGTCGAAGGCTGTCGCGGTGGTGGAGGACGAGTACTGCGGGTACATCGGCATCAACAGCACGCGCTCGGCGCCCGCCAGCTTCAGTTGCCCCAGCATGGCCCCGATGCCGGGCGTGCCGTAGCGCATCGCGTAATCGACGATGACCGGATAGCCGTTGGCATGGAGCATCTGCCGCAGCGCTTCGACCTGCTTTTCCGTATACACGCGCAAAGGCGAGCCTTCGGGCATCCAGACCGACGCGTATTTCTTCGCGGAAGAGCGGCCCCGCAACGGCAGAATCAGGCTCCTTAGCAGCGGCTGCCAGACGAGCGCGGGAATTTCGACGACGCGCGGGTCCGACAGGAACTGCGCAAGGTAGCGCCGCACGGCGCGCGGCGTGGGCGCGTCGGGCGTGCCGAGATTGATCAGCAGCACCGCGACGCGATGCGACGCGGCGGGCTGCGACGGCAACTCGAGATCGAAACGCATGAGCGATAGAAGGCGCCCGAGGGCAAGGCGACGCGCGGCGGGAGGGCTGCGCGGCAGGTTCAAGTGAAGGCCATTATAGCGGCGCGCCCCGGCCGCTTCCCTAGGCCGTTCGGCCAATGGCGCGCGGGCGCGAGCCGGCGCACGATAGACGCAAAGAGAACGCGGAGAACGTCGGCGGGGCCAGCCCTATTGCTGGCTGAGCGCGGTGGAGAGCAAGCGCGCGGTGATGTCGACGATCGGAATCACGCGGTTGTAGGCCATGCGCGTCGGGCCGATCACGCCGAGCGTGCCGACGATCTTCCCGTTCACCTCGTACGGGGCTGTCACGACGCTCATTTGCTCGATCGGCACGAGCGTCGACTCCCCGCCGATGAAAATCTGCACGCCCTGGGCGTGGCTCGATACGTCGAGCAACTGAAGGAGGCTGGTCTTTTGATCGAATACGTCGAACAGCTTGCGCAGCCGCGCCATGTCGGAGGACAGATCCGCCACCTCGAGCAGGTTGCGCTCGCCCGATATGAGCACCGTTTCGCTCGTATCGCTTTCCTCGGTGCTGGCCGTGACGGCCGCATGCATGAGCGCCGTCATGTCGCCGCGCAGCCGGTCGATTTCCTCGCGCAGGCGCCGGCGCACCTCGTCGAACGACAGTCCGCCGAAATGCGCGTTGATGTAATTGGAGGCCTCGATCAGCTGCGACGGCGAATAGTCGCGCTGGGTGGCCATGATGCGGTTCTGCACGTCGCCTTCGGGCGTCACGATAATGAGCAAGATGCGCTTGGACGACAAGCGCATGAACTCGATTTGCTTGAACACGTGACTGCGGCGCGGCGTCATGATCACGCCCGCGAATTGCGACAGGTTGGAGAGCACGCTCGCGGCGGCCGCCACGACCTTCTGCGGCTCGCCCGGTTTGAGCGTCTTGCGCACCACGCGCTCGACCGCCTCGTCGTCCTGCACGGGCTCGACGGTCAGCATGGTATCGACGAACAGCCGATACCCGCGCGGCGTCGGAATGCGGCCGGCCGACGTATGGGGGCTCGCGACGAGCCCGAGTTCCTCGAGGTCGGACATCACGTTGCGGATCGTCGCGGGGCTCAGCTCGAGCCCCGAGTAACGCGACAACGTGCGCGAGCCCACCGGCTGACCTTCTGCGATGTAGCGCTCGATCAGCGTTTTGAGGAGTGTTTGTGCGCGGGGTTCTAACATGAAGCAAAATTTTAGCCGATCGGCGAGCCCCCCGCGAGCATGTAACGGCGCTCGAGCGTTCGCGTGCGCACTGGCATGCCGGCGCGCGCGACGCTGCACCGGCAGCGGGCGCGCCTGGCCGCCGGCGTCTCATCGGGACGCCACCATTCTAGCGACAAATCGCCCGCGCGGGACGACCGGCGCCGTAACGCGGCTCCGGACAAACCACAAGGCGGGTTCCGACGGTTCTTTTCGCCCCCCACCTATGGTGTAATGCCGGCATGGAAATTGGCAGCCAATTCAAGACCGTCGCGCTCGTCGGGCGCAGCAACACGCCAGGCATCGGCGAGCCGCTGACGGCGCTCGCGGCCTGCATCGCCAAGCGCGGCTTCGAGGTCGTGTTCGAAGCCGACACGGCCCAAGACATCGGCGTCGCGACCTATCCGGCGTTGACGCCGGCCGAAATCGGCGCCCGGGCCGACGTCGCGGTCGTGCTCGGCGGCGACGGCACGATGCTCGGAATCGGCCGTCAGCTCGCCCCCTATCGCACGCCGCTCATCGGGGTGAACCTGGGGCGCCTGGGGTTCATCACCGACATCCCGGTCTCCGAAATGAGCCAGCGCGTGCCGCAAATGCTGGCCGGCAGCTTCGAGCGCGAAGAGCGCACGCTGCTGCAATCGCGCATCGTTCGCGACGGAGAGCCGATCTATCACGCCCTGGCGTTCAACGACGTCGTCGTCAATCGCAGCGGCTTTTCCGGCATGGCCGAGCTGCGCGTATCCGTCGACGGACGTTTCATGTACAACCAGCGCTCGGACGGGCTGATCGTCGCCACGCCGACGGGATCGACGGCTTATGCCCTATCGTCCCAGGGGCCGATTCTGCATCCGCAATTGCAGGGCCTCGTGCTCGTGCCGATCGCCCCGCACGCGCTGTCGAACCGCCCGATCGTGCTGCCCGACGACTGCAACGTCGGCATTCAGATCATCGGCGGGCGAGACGTGAACGTAAACTTCGATATGCAGTCGTTCACCGCGCTCCAGCTCAACGACACGATCGAGGTGCGCCGCTCCCGGCATACCGTGCCGTTTCTCCATCCCGTCGGCTACAGCTACTACGCCACGCTGCGGCAGAAACTTCATTGGAACGAGCACCCGTCCGACGAGGAAGACGACAATGCGAACGCCCTCTAGCCGGGCCTTTTCGGGCATGTCGCACACCTCGCAAGAAGTGCCGCCAAAAGCCGCTAAACGCCGTTAAAACGACCTCCATGCTCCGCCATCTCTCGATACGCGACTTCGTGATCGTCGCCGCGCTCGACCTCGAGTTCGACCGCGGCTTCACTGTCTTCTCCGGCGAAACGGGCGCGGGCAAATCGATTCTCATCGATGCGCTCGCACTGACGCTCGGCGCTCGCGCCGACGCCAACGTCGTGCGTACGGGCGCCGCCCGCGCCGACCTCACCGCCGAATTCCAGGCCGGCCGCGAACTCGCGCTCTGGCTCGACGAGCACGCGCTCGGCGGCGAAGAAACCAGCGCCGACGGCGAAGACCGCGTGCTGCTGCGTCGGGTCGTCGATGCGAACGGACGCTCGCGCGCCTTCATCAACGGCACGCCGGCCACGCTCGCGCAGTTGCGCGAAGTCGGCGAGATGCTCGTCGACATTCACGGCCAACATGCGCATCAGCTGCTCATGCGGCCCGACGCCCAGCGCGCGCTGTTCGATACGCATGCGGGCCTCACGGTGATCGCAGCGGGCGTCGCGCGTGCGCACCGCGCATGGCGCGATGCGGCGCAAGCCCTCGAACTCGCGCATTCCCGCGATCGCGAGCTCCAGCTCGAGCGGGAACGGCTTGCCTGGCAGTTGGCCGAACTCGACAAGCTCGCCCCGCAGCCGGGCGAATGGGAGGAGATCGGCGCCGAACATCGGCGTCTGGCCCATTCCGCTAGTCTGATCGAAGGCGTACGCGGCGCGCTGGATGCCCTCTCGGAATCCGACGACGCGATGATCGGCCAGCTCGGTTCGATCGTCTCGAAGCTGCGCGATCTGGCCGAGATCGATCCCGCGCTCGGCGATGCGCTGGCCGCGCTCGAGCCGGCCGAGATCCAATTGCGCGAAGGCGCCTACTCGCTCACGCACTATGCGCAACGCCTGGAGCTCGACCCCGATCGCCTCGCGCAGGTCGAGCAGCGGCTCGACGCCCTGCACTCGCTCGCCCGCAAGTTCCGCCTTCAGCCCGCAAACCTTCCGCAGGAGCACGAAGCGCGCCGCACCCAGCTCGCCGCGCTCGATGCGGCGGCAGACCTCGACGCGCTCAATGCCGCGGTGGAGAAGGCCCGGCAAGCCTACATGACCGAAGCCAAGCAGTTGTCGAAGGCGCGCGCAAAGGCCGCGAAGGCGCTCGGCGCGGCGGTGACGACGGGCATGCAGGAATTGTCGATGGCCGGCGGCAGCTTCGAAGTCGCTCTCGTGCCGCTTGCGGAAGGCGGGGCGCAAGGGCTCGAGCAGGTCGAATTTCGCGTGGCCGGCCACGCCGGCGTGCCGCTGCGTCCCCTGGCGAAGGTGGCCTCGGGCGGCGAGTTGGCGCGGATCAGCCTGGCGCTGGCCGTCATTGCCAGCGCCGCGAGCCTCACGCCCACGTTGATTTTCGACGAAGTCGATACAGGCATCGGCGGCGGCGTGGCGGAAGTCGTCGGGCGGCTGCTGCACCAGTTGGGCCGCGACCGGCAAGTGCTCTGCGTGACCCACCTGCCGCAAGTCGCGGCGCGCGGCGATCACCATTTTCAGGTCGCCAAGGCGTCGGGTGACGGCGGCGCGACGCTCTCGACCGTCATCGCGCTGGATCGCACGAGCCGCATCGAAGAGGTCGCCCGGATGCTCGGCGGGCTCGAGATTACGGCCACGACGCGCCGGCACGCCAAGGAAATGCTGGCCGCGTAAGGCGTACGGAGTCGAACCTTCGACGCCGCGCACCGCTCACCCGGGCGCGCCAAATACCCGCTGCCAGAGCTTGAGCACGGCTTCGCGTTCCTGCTCGATCCGCTCGCGGGGCACGCGCGCGGTCTCCATCCCGTCGAGCCGCAACTGATGCTGCAGCTTGCGGTAGGTTCGGTAAGCCGCACCTACCGTCTCCGCTTCTTCGGCCGTCATCAACCCGAAACGCGCGACTTCGCGCAGCAGCGCGATATTGCCCGTATTGCGGATCAGTTCGGGGTCGTGCGCGGCGTGCAGCAGCACCCAGTACTGAACGATGAACTCGATGTCCACCATGCCGCCGCGGTCGTGCTTCACGTCGAACAATTCGCTGCGATTCGGGTGACCGGCCTCGACGCGCTCGCGCATCGCCACGATCTCGGCGGCGAGCGGCCCGCTCTCTCGCGGCATTGTCAGCACGCGTTCGCGGATGGACTCGAACGTGCTGCCGATCCGCGCATCGCCCGCGCAAAATCGCGCGCGCGTCAACGCCTGGTGCTCCCACACCCATGCGGTATTGGCGGCATCGCCCTCGCGCAGTTGATAGCGCTTGAACGTGTCCAGATCGGTGATCAAGAGGCCCGATTCGCCGTTCGGCCGCAGGCGCAGGTCGATGTCGAACAGCGTGCCCGCGCCCGTGGCCGTCGTCAGCCAGGTGATGAGGCGACGCGTGAACGCCGAATAAATGTCGGCCGCCGCATCGTCCTCGTCTTCATAAAGAAAAATGACATCGAGGTCGGAGGCGTAGCCGAGTTCCTTGCCGCCTAGCTTGCCGTACGCGATGACGGCAAACCGCGGGGCCTCGCGATGGCGTTTGGGCAACTGCTGCCAGACGGTCTCGATCGTCACGTCGAGCACTGAATCGGCGAGCTCGGAAAGCCGATCGCTGACCTGTTCGACCGTCAGCCGGCCGGCCAGGTCGATCAGCAGGATGCGAAACACTTCGGCCTGATGCGCATGCCGCAGCAAGTCCATTTGCTGCTCGGCGCCGTCGGCGGCCGCCAGCCGAGCGCGCAGCGACGTCTTGAACTCGGGCCAATCGAACGGGCTGGCGATCGCTTCGTCGTCGAGCAGCTCATCGAGCAACTGGGGGTGGCGAATCAAATATCCGGCCGCCCAGCGCGACCCGCCCAGCACGGCCAGCACCCGGTCGAGCGCCGCCGGGTACTCGTTGAGCAAAGCGAGGTAGGCGCCGCGCCGGCTCACGGCCTCGAGCAGATCGATCATGCGCGCTAACGTAGAAGCGCGTTTGCCGGGGGGCTCCATCGCCGCGGCGGCGTCGAGCGCGCGTGCCGCGATCCTGTCGAAGCGCTCCCGATTGCGTTCCGGCAGGCGTTGATAGCGCGTCGAGCGGCGCATGGCGCTCAAGCGCGCGTGCACTTCGCTCGCATCGTCGAAACCGGCGGCGGTCAGTCGGCCGATCGTATGCTCGTTCTCCCCGTCGTCTTCCAGCGCGGTGCTCCACAGCTCGCCGGCCCGCACGGCCTCCCCGTTCGCCACACCGGCAGCCGGCGCGTGCGCGCTCGCCTTGTCGGCAAAAATCTGGTCGAACTGCGATTCCACGCGCTCGCGATGCCCGTCGAGCACCGTCAGCAACGCAGCGAAGTCGGCGAAGCCGAGCGAGGCGGCCAGCCGAGCGCGCTCGTCAGCCTCGACAGGCAGCGCGTGTGTCTGCGCGTCGTTGCGATACTGCAAACGGTGTTCGAGTTCGCGCAGGAAACGGTAGGCGTTCGACAGATCGGCGCAAACGGAAGGCGCGATCAAGCCCCGCGCCGCCGCGTGCCGCAGCACCGCCAGCGTAGGACGAATGCGGAAGCCCGCGTCCTGTCCGCCCCGGATCAGCTGAAAGACCTGGGCGCTAAATTCGATTTCGCGAATGCCGCCGCGGCCCAACTTGATGTCGTCGGCCTTGTCGGGCCGCATGGTGGCGCGCCGCGCAGCCTCCTCGCGGATCTGCCGGTGCAACGATCGAATCGCGCCGATGACGCCGAAATCGAGATATCGCCGGTAGACGAACGGCTTGACGAGCGCATCGAGCTGCGCGGTCAGCCGGCGCGCGGCGTCGCTCTCTTGTTCGGACACGAGGCGCCCTTTGATCCAGGCATAGCGCTCCCACTCGCGCCCCTGCACGTAGAAGTACTCCTCGAGCATGCCCAGGCTGCACACGAGCGGCCCCGAATCGCCGTTCGGCCGCAGCCGCATATCGACGCGAAAGACGTAGCCGTCGGCGGTCTGCTCGGCGAGGGCGCCGATCAGGCGCCGTCCCAGCCGCGTGAAGAACTCCTGGGTGGAAATAGCGGCGCGGGCGCCGCCCGCCGTTTCGCCATCGTCTTCATACACGAAGATGAGATCGATGTCGGATGAGACGTTGAGCTCGCGGCCGCCGAGCTTGCCCATGCCGACGACGCCAAGCGAGAGCCGATCGCCGTCCGCCGAGCGCGGCTCGCCGTAGAGCGCCTCGAGCTCGGCCGATAGGACGGTCAGCGCGCGTTGGATGACGGCTTCGGCCAGGTCCGTCATCGCGCCCGTGACCTCGGCGACGTCCGCCTGACCGGCCAAATCCCGCTCCATCACCGCGCAAAACACCTCGGTACGAAGCCGGCGCAGTGCACAGCGCAGCGCTTCCTCGCCGGTGGGCGCGCCCGGCTCGACGCCATGCGCCTGGCGGTGTTCGGCAATGAGCGCGTTCAGTCGATCATCGATATGCGCCCGCGTGATGGGCCCCCGCGCCCACGAGGCGATGCGTTCGGCAATGTCGGGACGCGCTGCGATCGCGCGCGCGGCGTAGGAGGAATAAGCGGAACTCAGCAAGGCGGCAGCAGTCATGTGAATGGAGAAGGCGTGGCTAGCTTGATTAGCAACGGCTATCGGCGGCAGGCCGAACGCGCAAAGCCTGCCGCGGTGCAACACGCTCCCGCGCGCGCGGCGCAGAGCGCCCGCGCGGCGTGCTTCGCGCGCGGGGACGACTGGCCGCTGTGATACATTTCGTCGTCCGAGACGCCAAACTACCATATCCCCGATTCGCCGCAGCATGTCCGACAGCAAGGAATCCGCCGAAGCCGCCGTTGCCGGACACGCGCGCGACGATCATCGGCGGCTGCGCCGCGTCTTGAACGTCGCGCTCGCCGCAGCCTTCTTCATCTACTTCGCCGCCGCGGCCCTGTTTATCGGGCTGCGCTACGTCGTGCTCCCGCGCATCGACGATTTTCGTCCCCGTATCGAAGCGCTGGTCTCGGAGCGGCTGCATGCGCAAGTCCGGATCGGCAAGCTCGCGCCTTACTGGGCGGGGCTCGAGCCCGGCGTCGACGTCACCGGCCTCGTCATCCTCGACCGCCACGGCAACCGCGCGCTGACCGTGCCGCATGCAACCGGCACGTTGTCATGGAGTTCGCTGCTGCGCGTGCGGCCCGTGCTCGCCAGCCTCGTGATCGAGCGGCCCGACGTGCTGGCCGCGCGCGAGCCGGACGGATCCTTGTGGGTGGCGGGCGTGCAAGTGCCGACCACGCATACGGGCAACGACACGTTTTCCACATGGCTGCTCTCGCAGCAGGCCATCGTCTTGCGCGGCGGGACCGTGCGCTGGCTGGACGCGCAGCGTAACGCCCCCGAATTGGCGTTGCACGACGTGCGTATCGCCATCCTCAACGGCGGCTTGTTCCACCGCGTGGCGCTGCAGGCGCCGGCGGAAGGCACGCTGCTGAAAGGGCCACTCGATTTCCGAGCGCGCTTTCGTCATACCCCGCTCGTGAGCGTCGGCCAACCGCAGAATTGGACAGGTGAGGCTTATTTGTCGACGGGCCCCGTCGAACTGCCGATGCTCGCCAGGTACGTGAAGCTGCCGGTTGCCGCCTATGCCGGGCGCGTCGACAACGCGATCTGGGCGGACTTCGGGGGCGGACATATCCGCTCGGCGCACGGCACGCTGCAGGGCTCCGATGTGGCGCTGCGAGTGCGTCCGACGCAACCCAAGCTCGACATGCCCGTCGCCAACTTCGGCTGGGCGCTGCAAATCGATCCGCAGCGCGACTACCGCCTGCAGCTCACCGACCTGCGCGCGGAACTCGGTCAGCCGCCGCTCGCCGACGGCACGCCCGTTTCCCGCACGCTCTCCTTTTCGACGCTGACCGGCCGATATCGCGTGCCGACCGTCGAGCACGGCCAATTGATGAGCGTGACAGGCGACCGCGTCGACTTGGGCATCCTGGCCGAATTCAGCCGTGCCTTGCCCGTGCCGCGCCGTTTTCTCGACGAACTCGTGCGGTTCGATCCGCACGGGATGGTCGCCAACTATACGATCGAGGTCGAGCGCGCCCGCCCGGAAAGCGCGCTCGCCGCGAGCGAGGAACGCGTGGCGGGCACGGCGCCGATCGTGCGTTACCGCTTCAAGGGCGATTTGCAAGGCCTCAGTTTCGGCGCGCAAGAGCCGCCTCCGGGGCTTTCGCCGGCGGGACACCCGCGCGCCGGGCTGCCCGGTTTCGAGAATCTGTGGGGCAGCATCGACGCGGACGAACGACACGGCACGCTTTCAGTCGACACGGTCAATGCCGCCGTCACGATTCCAGGCGAGTTCGACGACCCGCGGCTCACGTTCGACCGGCTCCGTGCGCGGGGCAGCTGGACCGTGAGCCCGACGCGCGCGCCCGGCGAGAAGCACAAAGCGTTCGCCGTGGATCTGCCGGAACTCAGCATCGAGAACGCCGACACGGCGGGACACCTTGCCGCCACCTATACGAACCCCGGGCATGGACGCGGTGCGCTCGACCTCAAAGCGACGATCACGCGCGCCAAGGTGCCTACGATCCCCCGCTATCTGCCCACCAGCATCGGCGATCATCTGCGCCATTACCTCGGGCATGGCCTGCAAGACGGCATGGCACGGGACGCGACGATCGAAGTACACGGCGGCCTCGATCAATTCCCCTACTCGCGCGAGCCGAATGCGGGCGTCTTCCGTATCGTCGCGCCGTTCTCGGGCGGGAAATTCGACCCGTCACCCTACCCGGCCAAAACGCTGAAGAACGGCACGCCCGACGTCTGGCCGGCCCTCGATGGGATCGACGGCGTTTTCACGCTGAAAGAAAACCTGCTGCGCTTCGACATTGCTCGGGCACGCTACAAGGGCGTGGGAATCACCCGCGTGACGGGACGCATCGACGATCTCGGCAATCACGGCTCCGACCTCGTTATCGACGGCGATGCGCGCGGACCGCTCGCCGACATGCTGGACTATGTCAATCACAGCGCCCTTTCGGGCATGTCGGGCCACATCGGCGATAAGGTGCGCGCGAACGGCCCCGCCACGCTCGCACTGAAGCTGACGGTGCCGCGCACGCGCGAGCCGCACGTCGGCGTCGAAGGCAGCGTCGGCTTGGAGGGCGACACATTATCGATACCGCAGTGGCCGCCGCTGGAAGCCCTTGGCGGGCGCGTGCGATTCACGAAGCAGAGCTTCGCGGTAGAGCGCGTCGCAGGCCGATGGCTCGGCGGCAACGTCCGTGCGGACGGCGCGCTGCGGGAAAACGGCAGCTACGCGTTCGACGTGGCCGGACGCATCGCGGCGGACAGCGCGCGCGGTCTCGATGTCGATGGACCCGCCGCCAAGCTGCTCGGGCATGTGTTCGGCGACGCGCCGTATACGATCCGCGTGCGCGGCGCCAAAGGCGAGCTGCCCACCGTGTCGGCTACCTCCGACCTGACCGGTCTCGCGCTGGATCTACCCGCGCCGCTAGGCAAGCCGCTCGGTACGCCGATGCCGTTCTCGTTTTCCGTGACCCCGCTTTCGCCTGGATCGTCGAGCGCGTCGGCCTCCTCGGGAGCAGCCGATGCATCCGAGTACGGCCTGGACGCCGCGATGGCCGAAGGGGCTCGCGCGCGCGCCGAGCTGCGCCTCGGCCCGGTTCAAGCCGCTTACGTCGTCGAGCGATCGCGCACCGGAGCCGGCGGCAAGCCCGGCATCGCCGTCTTGCAGGGCGCAATCGGCTTGAACGAGCCGCCACGGCTTCCGGAGAGCGGCGTCACGGCCGCGCTTTCGGGCGATTCGCTAGACGCCGACGCGTGGCGCGCCTTCGCGACCGACCTGCGCTCAAAGGACACACCCGCGAAGAGCGCCGCGACGGGCGAACAAGGACAACCTCGACCGGCCGCGCCGGCATCGGGCTCGCGCTCGTCCCGCGCGCAGCCATTCCTGCCGAGCCGCATCGCGGCGCGCTTCAAAACGCTGAAGCTGATGAATCGGCAATGGTCGAACGTGGCCGTCGACGCGACGCACACGGGCGCGACCTGGCAAGCCGATCTGACTTCGGATGAAGTGGCCGGCAATCTCGCCTGGGAACCGGGCAACACCGACGCACCCGGGGGCCGGTTGCGCGCGCGGCTATCGAAAGCGTCGATTCCGGTCGCTGTCGGCGACGATCTGCTCGGGCAGCTGACGCCGAGCGAGAACGCTCATATGCCCGCCATCGACCTCGTCATCGACGATTTGAAGGTGCGCGAGCACGACATCGGCCGCCTGGCCGTCAACGCGCGCAATTTCGACGAAAACGGCGTGCCCGTCTGGCAAGTCGACAAGCTCGATGTATCGAATCCGGCGGCGCATCTGCTGGCGACGGCCAATTGGCGGACCTCGCGCAGGCTCGGCAGCGACGTCGGGGCCGATACGCCGCGCCGCACGATCGTCGACTTCAAGCTCGACGTCGCCGACGCCGGGGCGCTGCTCGACCGCTTCGGCCTGCCCCGCACGGTAAAGGGCGGCGCCGGCTCGCTCGCGGGCAAGGTGATCTGGCGCGGCGGCCCGACGGCCATCGACTATCCGACCCTGAACGGCCGCTTCACAATGGATATGCATCACGGGCAAATCCTGAAGGTCGATCCGGCCGTCGCCAAGCTGCTCGGCGTGCTGAGCCTGCAGAGCCTCACACGCGTGCTGACGTTGAACTTCCGCGATGTGATCGGCGAAGGCTTGCCGTTCGAAAGCGTAAAGGGTACGGCACTCGTCCGGAACGGCATCGCCCGCACCGACGATTTTCGCATCGTGACCGCGCCGATGCGGGCCGATCTATCCGGGCTCGTCGACCTCGCCCAGGAATCGCAGCAGTTGCGCGTCGTCGTCACGCCCACGCTGAACGCGGGCTCGGCCGTCATCGCGGCGACAGTCGTCAACCCGTTGCTGGGCCTCGGCGCGCTCGTCGCGAACGTCGCGCTTTCGCAATCGATCTCGCATGCCTTCGCGCACGATTATTCGGTAACGGGGTCATGGTCGCATCCGCTCGTCGAGCGGGTCGCGGCCGATCGGGGTAAGATGGCTGCTCCGGCCGGGGCGACGGGCCAGTAGCTTGCCCAGGGGTTCGCCCCCCATGCATCCGACACCGAATTCATGAGCGATCGACCAGTCCACCCGACGCCGTTTCGCGTCGCCGCGCTGCAGATGGTCAGCACGCCCGAGCGCGAACGCAACCTTCAAGACGCGGAGCGCCTCATCGCGCAGGCCGCCGCCGAGGGCGCGCAGCTCGTGCTGCTGCCCGAATATTTTTGCTTCATGGGCTACAAGGATTCGGACAAGCTCGCCGTACGAGAAGCCTACGGCGACGGCCCGATCCAACGCTTCCTGGCCGACAGCGCGCGCCGCCACGGCGTATGGGTGATCGGCGGCACCCTGCCGCTCGCCGTCACCGAACCCGAGCCGGACGCCGCACGCGTGCTCAACACCACGCTTGTCTTCGATCCGAGCGGCGCGCAGCAGGCCCGCTACGACAAGATCCATCTGTTCAATTTCGAGAAAGGCGCCGAGTCGTTCGACGAAGCGCGCACGATCCGGCCGGGCGGCGAGGTTCGCACGTTCGATGCGCCTTTCGGGCGCGTCGGGCTGTCGGTCTGCTACGATCTGCGCTTTCCCGAGCTGTACCGGCGCATGGGCGACTTGGCGCTCATCGTGGTGCCGTCGGCGTTCACGTACACCACCGGCCGCGCGCATTGGGAGATGCTGCTGCGCGCCCGCGCCGTCGAAAATCAGTGTTACGTGCTGGCCGCAGCTCAAGGCGGCTCGCATGAAAACGGCCGCCGCACCTGGGGGCACAGCATGTTGATCGACCCGTGGGGCGAGATCGTGGCCGTGCTGGACGAAGGCCCCGGCGTCGTCGCCGGCGATATCGACCGCGCGCGCATCGACGAAGTGCGGCGCAGCCTGCCGGCGTGGCGTCACCGCGTGCTTGCTTAAAATTTCTTCGCATCGAACCGACCGCATGAATATCATCGAACCCGGCATTCGCAACCTCGCGACCGCGAAAGACATCCTGCTCACGCCCTACGGCCTCGACGAAGCGCGCCTCACGCGCACGCTCGCCGAGATCTTCACGCACCGTGTCGACTACGCCGACCTGTACTTCCAGGCCACGCGCAGCGAAGCGTGGAGCCTCGAGGAAGGCATCGTGAAGTCGGGCAGCTTCAGCATCGACAAGGGTGTCGGCGTGCGCGCCGTCGCCGGCGACCGCACGGCGTTCGCCTATTCCGACGACCTCTCGATCGATGCGCTCGCGCAGGCCGCGCAAGCCACGCGCTCGATCGCCAAAGCAGGCGGCGGCAAGATCAAGGTGGCCAGCACCCTCAAGGGTGTCGCCGGACGCGATCTTTACCTTGCGGCCGACCCGCTCGCTTCGCTCGACGCCACCGAAAAGGTGAAGCTGCTCGAGCGCGTCGAGCAGATGGCGCGCAGCCGCGATACGCGCATCACCCAAGTGATGGCGGGGCTCGCGGGCGAATACGACGTCGTGCTCGTCGCCCGCAGCGACGGCGTGCTCGCGGCCGATATCCGCCCGCTCGTGCGCGTGTCCGTCACCGTCATCGCCGAGCAGAACGGCCGGCGGGAGATCGGCAGCGGCGGCGGCGGCGGACGGTTCGACTACAGCTACTTCACCGACGACGTGCTCGCCCGCTATGTCGACGATGCCGTCAAGGCGGCCCTCGTCAATCTCGATGCCCGGCCCGCGCCCGCAGGTGCGATGACGGTCGTGCTCGGCCCGGGCTGGCCCGGCGTGCTGCTGCACGAAGCGATCGGCCACGGGCTCGAGGGCGACTTCAACCGAAAGGGGTCCTCGGCGTTTGCCGGACGCATGGGCGAACGCGTGGCGGCCAAGGGCGTGACGGTCGTCGACGACGGCACGCTGCCCCATCGCCGCGGTTCGCTGAACATCGACGACGAAGGCAACCCGACGCAATGCACGACGCTGATCGAAGACGGCGTGCTCAAGGGCTACATCCAAGACACGCTGAACGCTCGCCTCATGAAGATGCCGGTCACGGGCAACGCACGGCGCGAATCGTACGCCGCGTTGCCAATGCCTCGCATGACGAATACCTACATGCTGGCGGGCGATAAAGCGCCGCAGGAGATCATCGAATCGGTCAAGCACGGTCTCTACGCCGTCAACTTCGGCGGCGGGCAAGTCGACATCACCAATGGCAAGTTCGTCTTCTCCGCGTCCGAGGCGTACATGATCGAGGACGGCAAGGTCACCTATCCCGTCAAGGGCGCCACGCTGATCGGCAGCGGCCCGGAATCGCTCAAGTACGTGAGCATGATCGGCAACGACATGTCGCTCGACACGGGGGTAGGCGTATGCGGCAAGGAAGGCCAAAGCGTGCCCGTGGGCGTCGGCCAACCGACGCTGCGGATCGACAATTTGACGGTGGGCGGAACGGTTTGATGGGCAGGGTGATGCATGACACATGCATCGCCCTTCGCTTTGACGCGGGAATTCCGCATTTTAAGGACCGCCGGCTTGCAGCGCCCGCTTAACCAGCGTATAAAGTGGAACGCACTTTTTTAACGAGCCTCACCCCTATCATGTCCACGAAGTTTTATTTTTACTTCTTTTGGCATCTCAGTCCGCTGGCGGATCGAGAGGGGTGTTAGCGCGTTAAGCAAACCCGAATTCCCGAGAAACCGCCAGCGAACCTGGCGGTTTTTTTTCGCCTTCGAAAGGCCGATCGCCGGCGAAAACGTACAGAACCGATGAGGAGAACCGCAGCATGCCCCCGCACAATACCGATGACGTCCGCATCCGCGAGTTGAAGGAACTCACGCCGCCCGCGCATTTGATTCGCGAGTTTCCGTGCAGTGAAAGCGTGTCCGATCTCATCTACGGCACGCGCCGCGCGTTGCATCGGATTCTGCATGGCATGGACGATCGCCTCATCGTCATCATCGGCCCGTGCTCGATCCACGATCCGAAGGCGGCGCTCGAGTACGCGGGCCGGCTGTTGGAACAACGCAAGCGTTTCACCGACGAGCTCGAAATCGTCATGCGCGTCTATTTCGAAAAGCCTCGCACGACGGTGGGCTGGAAGGGCCTTATCAACGACCCGCACCTCGACAACAGCTTCAAGATCAACGACGGCCTGCGCGCCGCGCGGCAGTTGCTCGTCGGCATCAATGAGCTCGGGTTGCCGGCCGGCACCGAATACTTGGACATGATCAGCCCGCAGTACATTGCGGATCTCATCTCGTGGGGCGCCATCGGCGCGCGCACGACCGAATCGCAGGTCCACCGCGAATTGGCGTCGGGGCTGTCGTGCCCTGTCGGCTTCAAGAATGGCACCGACGGCAACGTGAAAATCGCCGTCGATGCGATCAAAGCGGCCTCGCAGCCGCACCACTTCCTGTCCGTCACGAAGGGCGGCCACTCGGCCATCGTCTCGACGGCCGGCAACGAGGATTGCCACGTCATCTTGCGCGGCGGCAAGGCGCCGAACTACGATGCGGCCAGCGTCGATCAGGCTTGCAAGGACATCGCGGCCGCCGGCCTGGCATCGCGCCTGATGATCGACACCTCGCATGCGAACAGCTCGAAGAAGCCGGAGAACCAGATTCCGGTAAGCGCCAACATCGCGGCGCAGATCGCCGGCGGCGAGACGCGCATCGTCGGCGTGATGGTGGAATCGCACCTGGTGGCAGGCCGCCAGGACCTGATCCCGGGCAAGGAACTGACTTACGGTCAATCCGTCACCGACGGCTGCATCAACTGGGAAGACAGCGTGGGCGTGCTGGAAACGCTGGCGGAAGCCGTCAAGCAGCGCCGCCATGTGAAAGATCCGGATGCGTAAGCAGTAGTCGTCAAGCAGTAATCGAAAAGGCGCCACATCGGCGCCTTTTCTTTTGCCCGTGCCGATGCATTGCTCCTATGTTTATGGGATGGAAGCTCGGCGGGATACGGCTACACTACGCCTTTCTCAACTTCTCCTTATTCCATGAAAAAGCTGATATCCCTGATCGCTGCCCTGTGT